>JAKALV010000087.1 GCA_021824055.1 Acidobacteriota bacterium | reverse complement strand
AGCGAAATCGGGCCGCTGTCCTCGTAGCGACGCACGGACTCGCGCATGCGCTCGAGGATGTTCCGCTGGACCGACGGGCCGCGATCGGTGCCGGAGTACAAGTACGCGAAGTACTGCGCCAGCCCTTCGCTGAGCCATTGCTCGTGGTAGTTCTTCACCCCAACGGCCTGGCCCCACCATTGGTGCGCGATTTCATGGGCGAGGTAGAAGTTCGGGAACTGATCGTCGAACGCGATCGGATCGTTCCGCCACGAGAAGGTCGTCGACGGCGTCGGCTGATTGATCGCGGCGAAGTACGCGGGGCTGTGGCCGCCCGGCAGGTCGGACTCGAGCGACAGCAACGTAAAGCTGGGGTACGGCACGTCGCCGACGATCGACGCATAGAACTTCATGATCTCGGCGGCGCGCGCGGTCAGCGTGCGCGTGCTGCCGAGTTGCCGCGGGTTCGAGCGCGCGTCGATCGTCAGGGTCTTGCCCGACGGCAGCGTCAACGTGCTGCGCGGCAGCCGTACCAGCCGCGAAATGATCGTCGACAGGTACCGCGCCGGCGTGTCGGCCACAAACGTCGCGATGCGATCGGGGTCGGCCACAGCCTCGTCGATCAGCGTGCCGGAGCTGACGGCGTGGAACTCCTGCGGCACCACCACGCGGACGCGGGCGGTGGCGTAGTCGGTGACCGTCGATTGCGGATACCAGTACGAGCTGTTGCTGTACGCGTAGTTCGGCTCCGGCGGGATGACGTTGTCCGGCAGGTCCTGCGCGTCTTCCGGCGCGACGGCTGCCGCCTCTCGCGACAGGGACTGGGGGGCCAACTGTCCCGCGTAGAACAGCGACAACGTCAGCACCTTGCCCACGGGCTGGGGCTCCGGAAAGCTGACGATCAGGCTGTCCTGGCCGACGACGCGCAGGTGCAGCAGGCGGCCGAGGCCTTCGGCGGTGAGCGACGTCACCCGCAGCGGTTCGGCGAGCCTGAGGGTGATGGTGTCGGCGTCGTGGCGCAGCAGGCGCAGGCGGATGACGGCCGTGCCGCTGATCAGATGGCGCTCCGGCGTAAATCGCACGTCGACGTCGTAGTGCTCCACGTCGTACACGCGTTCGTTGTCTTCGCTGTAGAAGCGCCCGCGCGTGGCGAGCTTCGCCGGCGACGCGTACAGCGAGATGTTCTTCTTGTGGTCCCGGTCGAAGAGCGTCACGTCTTCGTTCTGGCTGCCGGCACGCGAGTAGGTCAGCCAGCGGAAATGGCGCGTCAGCATGTCGGCGAGCGCGTCGCCCGGCGCGGGCAGCAGCGTCCAGCGCTCGCGGCTGAGATCGCCAAGTTCCAGATTGTAGGAACGGCCGGCCCATTGGTCGAAGATCGCCCGCGCGCGGCTGACGTCGCGGGGCGTGGCGGTCATCGGCTGGAGGCTGCCCTCCGACAGGCGGGTCTGATATTCGGAAGGATTGATCCGCAGAAACGCCGCCTCGACCGCTTCGTCGAGCGCTTCGTGGCGCGCGAATCGCTTCAACTGATGCCGCTCGATCGGATCCGACGGAGAGAACTGCATCTGGCCGTCGCCGCGCAGGACGATCGCCGTGGTGCCCTCCGCGGTCTTCGCGATGAACGCCGTGCCCGACGGCATCGAGAGCTGGAAGTCCGTGGCCGTGAACACGAAGTTGTTCACCTTGAACGCCGTGGAGGTGTCGAGCTCCAGCCGGTGGAGGCCGGTGACCGACGACACTTGGTGGAGACCGCTGATGCGCGGCACGCCGGTGGCGAGCGTGAAGCTGATCTGCCACGTGGCAATCTGGCCCGCGCCGTTGCGGTTGATCAGAAACTCGGCGAGAACGCGCGATCCGCCGGCCACCACTTCGCGATCCCGCTCGCGCACGGTCGCCGCCGTGACGTCGGGGCCAAACAGCGACAGCTCGAATCCCAGGCTGTCCATGTCCGATAACTGGGGCGCGCACAGCGCGTGAAAGGCGTCGCGCCGGTTGGTGGCGATGGCGGTTTGCACGGCCGTCAGCGCCTGCGTCAGTGGATCGGGCGCGGGGACGGATTGCTGCCCGGCAGGCGCGACGGTCCCGAGCAGCACCGACAGCATCGCCAAGGCCAGAGATTGCCGCATGGGGCTATTAGACGCCGCCGGACCCGACTATGTGCGGCTCAGTACCAAAACGGTCAGGTCGTCCGCCAGGCGGGCGTCGCCCGCGTGCTCGTCGACCGCGGCCAGGATGGCGCGGCCGAGCTGCTCGGGCTCGTGAGTGCCCGCGGCCGTGACGGTGGCGCTGAGGCCGGCCTCGTCGAATTCGCGGCCCGCGGTGTTTTCGGCCTCCGTGATGCCGTCGCTGTAGAGAATGATCGCGTCGCCCGGCGCGAGCGCCGCGCGGTGCGATTCGTAGGTTGACCCGTCGAACATGCCGAGGGCGATGTTGCCGCTCGTCAGGCGCTCGAACGTGCCGTCCGCGCGATGAATCAGGGGCGGCAGATGGCCGGCGTTCACGTATTCGAGCTGGCCGGTGCGCGGGTCGTACAGCGCGTAGAACAAGGTGATGAACCGTGAGCCGGGGCTGTGGCGCACGATCTGGACGTTGAGTCGCGCCAGCAACCGCGCCGACTCGAGGCCTTCGTCCACGAGCGTGCGCATCATGGCGAGCAGCAGCGCCATCAGGAGCGCGGCCGGGCTGCCCTTGCCGGCTACGTCGCCGACCGTGACGATCACGCGGCCGTCGCGCAGCGTGAGGATGTCGTAGAAATCGCCCCCGACGGTGTTGGCCGGCCGCGTGAGGCCGCACGCGCTCGAGCCGCCGAGTTCCGAGACGCCGCGCGGGAGCATGGCCAGCTGAATGTCGCGCGCGATTTCCAGGTCGCCCTTCAGCGACAACCGGTCGGCGATCTCCATCAGCATCAGCAGCTGCATGGCGATGAAGCCGAGGAACAGCTTGAGCGTGCCGGGCGCCCACCGCGGCAGGGGCAGGCCGGCGTCGAAGGGAAAGAGCAGCACGCGCGTGATCTGGACGCCGCGGAACAACTCGAGCATCCCCACCAGGGTGAAGAACAGGGCGACGGCGTAGAGCGCGCGCCGCGCGGGCGACAGGCGCATGGTGAAGCGCACGAACAGCTCGCGCGTGTAGATCCACCAGCGGCGGCGCCACGGCTCGAGGCGGATCTTGTCCACGTCGAGGCCGCGCGTGAAGAACCGGTAGGCCTCCGCCGCGTCACGCGTGAACAGACGCTGGACGTCCTGGGACGTGAGTCCCTGCGTGTACTCGTCGAAGAAATGTTTCGTGCGCTTCAGATAAGTCCCAGTTCCTGGCCGACCTTCTTGAAGACGTCGAGCGCGTACTGCAGCTCCTGGCGGGTGTGCGCCGCCGTGACGATCGTGCGCACGCGCGCCTTGTCGCGCGCCACCGTCGGGAACGCGATGCCCGACGCGAACACGCCTTCCTGAAACAAACGGTCCGACAGTTTCATCGCCAGCGCGCCTTCGCCCGCGATGACCGGCGTGATCGGGCTCTCGCTGATGCCGGTGTTGAATCCGAGATCGGCCAGGCCCTTCTTGAAGAAGCGCGTGTTCTCCCACAACGTGTCGATGATCCCGGGTTCGTTCTCGAGGATGTCCACCGCGGCGATGCACGCGGCGGCGACACCGGGCGGGTGCGACGTGGAGAACAGGAATGGCCGGGCGCGATGGTAGAGAAACTCGATGAAGGTCTTCGTGCCCGCCACGTACCCGCCGAGCGAGCCGAGCGCCTTGGACAAGGTGCCGACCTGCACGTCCACGCGGCCGTGCATGTTGAAGTGATCCACGGTGCCGCGCCCGTTCTTGCCGAACACGCCGCTCGCGTGCGCGTCGTCCACCATCATGATGCAGCCGAATTCATCCGCGAGGTCGCAGAGGGCGGGCAGCGGGCCGAGATCGCCGTCCATGCTGAACACGCCGTCGGTGATGAGCAGCTTGCGCTGGCCGGCCGGCAGATCCTTCAGGATCTTGCGCGCCGCGTCCATGTCCTTGTGCGGGAACACTTTGATGGGCGCCTTGCTCAGGCGGCATCCGTCGATGATGCTCGCGTGATTCAACTCATCCGAGATGATCACATCGTCCTTGTTCAGGAGCGCCGAGACGGTGCCGGCGTTGGCGGTGAAGCCGCTCTGAAACACCACGACGGCCTCGGTGCGCTTGAACGCGGCGAGCCGCCGTTCGAGCTCCATGTGAATGGTCATCGTGCCGGCAATCGTGCGCACCGCGCCCGAGCCGGCGCCGAACTCGAGCGTGGCCTTCACCATTGCGTCGATCAGCCTGGGATGTGTGGCGAGGCCGAGGTAATTGTTTGACGACAGGTTGACGACCTGCTTGCCGTCAAAACGGCTCGTGGCTTCCTGTTTGCCTTCGAGGATGCGGAGCGAGCGGTAGAGGCCCTGGCGGCGGAGATTGTCGAGTTCAGTGGCGAGGTACGCGAGCGGATCCTGGCGCATCCGAAAAGTATAGACGCTCGCGGACCGAAAGGTCCGCGACTACTTGAGCGCGAACAAGTGGTCGGTGCCGTCGGCGGCCAGTTCCGTGGCGCCGGCCGAGCGGAGCCAGTTGGAGATTCGCGCGCCTTTGCCTTCAAAGTACGCGGCTTCGTGCACGACGACATGCGTCACGCCGGCGTTGACGAGCGTGTTCCAGGCCGCGGCGCGGTCCACGGGGTCGAATCCCAGCGTGGACATGCGGTCCGTGAAGCTCCTGGGAAAGAACCCGGAAAACCCGTTGATCAGACGCTTCCGGTGCATGCCGGCATAGAACACCGCCTGAATGTCGAACGGGACCGACCCGTACGGAAACTCGGCCAGGACCGTGTTGTCCGGCAGATCGCGCACGCGGTTGTAGACGGCGCCCATGGTGGCGGTGGTGGCGAGATGTCGCGGCGCCAGGTCGTAGTGCGCGACCCACAGGCGCCGGTTGGACACGAACGGAACGACGGCGCTTTCGAACACGATGCCGCAGACGGCCAGGGCGGCCAGCGCGTAACCGAAGCGCCGCCAGCGCCCGATCACCGCCGCCAGGCCGACCCCGACAAGGCTGGTGAGGAAGAGCGTGGCGACCATCAGGAATCTGGCCGGCACGCGCATGCCGTTGAACCCCGGCACGTAGCGATAGAGCAGCGCGTACGGTCCCGGACCGACGAGTTCTCCGTGCGCGTGAATTTCGGGGCCGAACGCCAGGGTCAGCGCCAGCAGCCAGCCGGCCAGCAGGAATCCCCCGGCCGATCGCGGCACGCCGCGCAGGAACCGCCACATCGCGGGAAACAGCATGGCCGCGGCCAGCACCACCGCGGTGCGCGTCACCACCATGCCGGGATCGCGCAGCGTGACCCGATATCCCGCGATCCAGGTCGTACCCCATCCATGGACGAACACGACAGCCCACGTGGCGAGCATCACGAGGCCCGCCGCCGCACACAGCGCGGCGCACGACCAGACCACGACCGTGCGCCACGCCGGCGCGGCGCGGGGCCGCGCGCGGCGCGCGTGAACGGCGGCGCGCGCGATGACGATGCCGGCGCCGACGAGGCCGAGCGCGAGAATCGTCAGGCCGGGAAATCCGTTGCCCTCGGCGCGCACGAATGTCTGCAACCGCGGTCCCCAGAAAGTGAGCGTTTCCGACGCGGTCGCCAGCGCCCACGTGTCCGCGGAAAACGCCTCCACTTCGGCGGTGTCCCGTACCCCCATGCCCGCGCCGGACCGCACCTTGAGGTACGGAATCAGAAACGGCGTGATGACCATCAGGCTGACGATGGCCGCGATGGCCAGCTGCCGCCAGGTGCGCCCGTGACGCCAGCGATGCTGCGCGACTATTTCGTAGATGCAGTACGCGGCCGCGAACGGCACGAAGAAGAACAGGTAGTAGAGGCACGACAGCACCTGCACCACGAGCGCGGCGGTCGCGCCGACAAGCGCCCGCGTTTGTCCGCCCGTGAAATAGCGCCGGAAGCCGTAGAGGGCCAGCGGCATCCACTGGCTGCTCATGACCTGCAGGTGCGCAAACTGGCCCACGCGATACGGCGACAGCGCAAACGCCACGCCCGCGGCGAATGCCGCCACCGGCTCGTGGGTGAGTTCGCGGACCAGCAGGTACATCCCGAGTCCACACAACACGATCGCCGACAGAAACAGCAGGTTGTAGCAGAGCACCATGTTGCCGGTGACGGCATACACGGGCAGGATCTGCAGCATCTCGGGCGTCAGGTGCTCGGAGTACGCGATGGTCAGGCGTTCCGGGTAGAAGATGTTGCCGTTCCAGTAGTCGCCGAGCGCGGACCAGTCGCCCTTGAGGAACCGCAGCACCTGGCCGCCGGTCCACATCATGATCCAGCAGTTGAAGACCGGGTCGCCGAGGTCCCACGCGATGTTCGTGGTCATCTCCGACGCCAGGGGCCACGTGGCGGCGATCGTCAGCGCGATGAACAACACCGTGACGAACCACGGGTTGTCGAGCGACGGCGCGAACCGCCTCATCGCGCCGGCGTGTCAGGCGTCCGTGGATTCCACCATGCGTAGCGCAGGATCACCCACACGGCCTGGAGCGCGTCCTTGAAACCGACCTTCTTGCCCTCGGCGTACGTGCGGCCGTTGTACGAGATCGGCACTTCGTACACCCGCGCGCGCAGCCGGGCCACCTTGCATGTGATTTCCGGCTCGATGCCGAAGCGCTCTGACCGCAGATCCAGCCGCTTCGCCACCTCGCGCGTCATGGCTTTGTAGCAGGTTTCCATGTCCGTGAGGTTCAGGCCGCTGAACATGTTCGACAGGAGCGTCAGCATCTGGTTGCCGACCGCGTGCCAGAAGTACAGCACGCGATGTCCGCGCGGCGTCCCGAGAAACCGCGACCCGAACACGACATCCGCGTTGCCGCGGCGAATGGGATCGAGCAACAGCGGATATTCCGCCGGATCGTATTCGAGGTCGGCGTCCTGAATGATCAGCACGTCGCCGCTGGCCTCGCCGACGCCGCGGGCGACGGCCGCGCCCTTGCCGAAATTGCGCGGCTGCAGAAACACGCGGACGCCGTCGCGGCCATCCAGATCCGCCAGCACCTCCCGCGTGCCGTCTTCGGATCCGTCGTCGACGATCACCAATTCGCGCTCGAGGCCGGCCAGATCGACGGCCTGCACCCGTGCGACGATTTCCCGGATCGTACGACGCTCGTTGTACACCGGCATGATGACGGACAGTTTCATAGGGCGTCCCGTTGATCGAGATACTCGCGAACCAGGATCTGGATCACCGCCGCCGTCGGCACCGCCAGCAGCGCGCCGATGATGCCGAGCAGCGAGCCGCCGATCAGGATGGCGACCATGACAAGGATCGGGCTGATGCCGGTCTGTTTCTGCATCAACCGCGGAATGATGAAGTTGTTCTCGATCTGCTGCTGCACGAACAGGAAGATCGTGGTCACGATCGCCGTGTTCAGGCTGATGGTGGACGCCACCAGGATGGCCGGCACCGCCGCGGCGATGGGACCGACCATCGGAATGGTCTCGCCGATGCCGCAGATGAGCGCGAGCACGTAGAAGTAGGGCAGGCCGATGATCCAGAACCCGATGGCCGACGTGACGCCGATCAGCACGGACAGCACGAACTGGCCGCTCATCCAGGCGCCGACCTTGACGGCCGCGTCGCCCGCCACCCGCGACCACTGCGGGCGGGATTCTTTCGGCAGCCAGCGGAGGAAGCCGCGGAAGAGTTCCTCGCCTTCCACCAGGAGATAGAACGACAACAGCAGCACCGTGAAACCGGTGATCACGACGCCGACGGCCAGATTGACGGCGCCGAGAATGCCGAACATCGTGTCGTTCGGACTCGGCGCGCGCTCGACGAGTTCGGCCAGCGTGAACGGCCGCCGCAGAAGACGATGGGCGACGAGCCAGGCCTGGACGCGGTCGCTGTACTCGGGCAGGTGGGCGCCCAGATCGCGCGCCTGCGCGACAAGCGGCGGCACGATGATCTGGAGCGCCAGCACCATCAGCGCAATGAGCGCAATGTAGAAGAGCAGGATGGCAAGCCAGCGCGGCGCGTGCCGCTTGCCTTTGAACCAGTGCCGCTGTTCGATCCACCGCACCATCGGACCGAAACCCAGCGCAAGCATGACGCTCAGGTACACAAGCTGCAGCGCCTCGCGGACAAGAAAGAGGCTCCAGGCCAGCGCCGTACCGGCGGCGAGCGCGGCCACCGCGAACAGGATCAGCCGGCGCGCTCGGAGCTCGGACTCGGCCATGGATCAGGCGCGGCTGACGAAGTGCCGCGCGTACCGGACGAGGTCGTCGTAGATCGCGCTGAGTTCGTCCGGCGATGCGAGGTACACGACGCGGAAAAATCCCTGGTCGGCCGGCATGCCGAAGCCCGACCCGTAGACGCACAGGATGCCGGTGTCGCGCAGCAGGCCGAGCACGAAGTCTTCATCGGTGCGGCCCGGCGGCAGCAGCACCTGCGGCATCACATAGAACGCCGCCTGCGGCGCCACGCATTTGAGGTCCCGGGATTGGCCCAGGCGCGCCATCGTGAGGTCGGCGCGCAGGCGCAACTCGCGGACGAACGATGTCTGGTGCGAGCGGTCGCCGCGAAGCGCGGCGGCCACCGCGTACTGCATCGGTCCCGGGCTGCACAGCCGGCCGTCGGCGAGCTTCTTGATCGCCGCCAGCACCTCGTTCAGCCGCTCGGAGCGGCCCACCGCCATCCACCCGCCGCGCCAGCCGGGCGCGAGATACGCCTTCGAGAGCGACGAGTACGAGATGATCGGCGCGTCGGGCGCCAGCGCGCCGTAGAGCGGCGCCGGCCCGTCGAACGCCAGGTCGCCGTACACTTCGTCGGCCATCAGCACGATGTTCGCGCGATCGGCCAGGTCGATGAGCGCCCGGCGCGTCGCTTCCGGATACACCGCGCCGGTCGGATTGTTCGGATCGATGACCACCAGCGCGCGCGTGGCCGGCGAAATCAACCGCTTCACATCGTCAAGGTCCGGTTGCCAGTGGTTGGACGGGTCCGTCCGGTAGAACACCGCCCGCGCGCCGAGCTTGGCGAGCACCGCGGTGTACAGCGGATAGGTCGGCGTCGGCACCAGCACTTCGTCGCCCGCATCCGCCAGCGCGCCGAGCGTGAGCTCGATGCCTTCCGACGTGCCCGACGTGATGATGGCGCGATCCGGCGACACCGGCATGCCCCGGGAGGTGTAGTCGTCGGCCACCGCGGTCCGCGCCTCTTCCACGCCCACCGACGAGGTGTACCCGTTGTGGCCGTCGCGCATCGCCTTTTCCACGGCCGCGATCAGATGGGGCGGCGTGTGAAAGCCGAACGGAATGGGATCGCCGATGTTCAGGTACCGGACCTTCCGGCCGGTCGCTTCAACCTTCCGGGCTTCGGCGACGATGTTGCGGATGGCGTAGGTGAAGCCGCGCACCCGAGCCGACACGCGGATGGAGGTCGAGGTGAGCATCGGGCCTAATCGTACAACGCCCTGCGGCCGAAACACGTCTGAAGGAGATTCCTGTATGTATCGGCCGATGCGGGTGATTGTTGCCCTGGCGGTGATCCTGATCCCCGGGGTCGCGCGGGCTCAAATGCTGGGCGTGGGCCCCCGTTTCAGTCTGGTCCGTGGTGACGTGGCCACGAATACGCCCACGACCAGGTTTATCGGGGGCACCGCCCGTCTCAAGCTCTCGGGCAACCTGTCACTTGAGGGCGCGCTTGACTACCGGACGACCTGGAACACCGATCGGACCCAGCGGGTCCGCGAGTCGCCCCTGCAGGGGTCCATCCTGCTCTACCCGATTCACAGCGTGCTGGCCCCGTACGTGCTGGGCGGCATGGGCATTTACACCGTGAATTACGACGTCATGGGGGCCAGCGGCGCGGTGACCGACACCGCCATGGAGCGGAAGGTGGGAATGCACCTGGGATTTGGCGGCGAGGCGCGGCTGGCCAGGCATGCCGTGGTGTACCTCGACTACCGCTATCGTTTTGTGCAGTTCGGCCGCGATTCCTCGGCGCCTTCCGGGGCGAGCGCGAGCGACTCGGCGGTGTCCCGATTGCTGGGGTCGGTGCCGGGGTTGAACCAGCTGAAGGTGTCTCACCAGGGATCGATGTGGACTGGAGGGGTCGCGTTTGTCTTTTGACGTGGCACAATGAGGCCGACCACCGCCGTGTTGGGCGATTACCAAACAAGGAGGGCGAATGGTCGGGTTGGGTTTACTCGTACTCCGTCTGGCGCTCGCGGTCGTGTTTGTCGCCCATGGCGGAAATAAACTCTTCGGGCTGTTTGGCGGTCCAGGAATCGGGCCGGGCGGGCTGTCGTCGACCGCGGCGTTCTTCGGCGCCGTCGGCTTGAATCCTCCATTCATTCTCGCCGTGCTGGACGGCGTGCTCGAGTTGGCCGGCGGCCTGCTGCTGGCCGTCGGATTTCTCACGCGCTGGGTTTCGCTCGCGCTGGCCGTGTCGATAGGCGTGGCGATCTGGAAAGTGCACTTACAGTGGGGCTTCTTTCTCAACTGGATGGGCGCGCCCGGTCGAGGTCAAGGCATGGAGTTTTCGATCGTGCTGATCGCCGCGCTGGCCTGTCTTGGGCTGGCCGGCGGCGGCGATGCGTCGGTGGACGGGATCAATCAGCGTTCCGCCGATCGCGAAGCCGCCGGCCGCGCAAGACTCCGCGGGAAAATCTAGATCAAGAGCTCTCAACATGGGGGGCCATGGGGGACCATGGGGAAAACCAAACCGGTTTGATCTTCCCTATGGTTCCCCATGGCCCCCCATGTTGAAATGGTTGTCTATGGATCTTTCCGGCAAAGCTGCTCTCATTACCGGTGCGAAGCGCGTGGGCGCGGTGGTGGCCGCCGCTTTGGCGGAACGCGGCGCGGATGTCGCGCTCAGTTACCACCATTCGGAGCGCGAAGCGAACGATGCGGCCGCGGCTGTCCGCGCGCTGGGACGCCGGTCGATGGTGGTGCGGGCGGACGTGTCGCATGCGGACGCGTGCGCGACGCTCGTCAACGACGTGGCCCGCGCGTTCGGCCGGCTGGACGTGCTGATCAACATGGCGTCGCTGTACAAGGCGATCGCGTTCGACGATCTCACGGTTGAGGACTGGGAACGCCAGCAGCATGTGGATCTACGCGGCGCGTTCCTGTGCGCGAAGGCCGCGGTGCCGCACATGCGGAAGAACGGTGGCGGGCGCATTGTCAATTTCTCGGACTGGGTTGCGGCCAGCGCGCGGCCGCGCTACACGGGATACGTGCCGTACTACGTCGCGAAAGCCGGCGTGAAAGCGCTGACCGAGGCGCTGGCGTTGGAGCTGGCGGGCGATCAGATTCTCGTGAACGCCATCGCGCCCGGGCCGGTACTGGCGCCCGACG
>JAKALV010000086.1 GCA_021824055.1 Acidobacteriota bacterium | reverse complement strand
GGTCACCCCGTCATCCCCGAGCAACCCCTCCATGTCCTCGTACGCCATGGCGCTCGTGCCGCACGACAGGCTGTGCTTAAACAGGACGATCGGCTGGCTCTGTGACGAGGCGAGGGCGTGATCGAAATCGTCGAGTGTGTTCAGGGAGACAAACGGCCGGGACATGCTTCCCTGATTGTACAGGGGGCCGCGTCAGGCGCCGGCCACCAGGCGTTCGATCGCCCGCAGGCCCTCGTCGCCGACGTCGAGGCTGAGGTCGTTGACGTAGAGCGCGATGTGCCTCGATGTCGAGCAGCACCGGAAGGTCACGCTGATGCCGGAGGTGAAGAAGTGACATCGCCGTCACCGCTCTCGACAGCCTGACGAAGAACACTCACTCGGCAGAAGTCCGTTCGTTCAGGATCCGCTGCCAGAGCGTCTGCGCGTCGCCCGGCAGGCTGGCGACGAGTTCGCCGACGGCGGCCACAATGCGCGCGCCGTCCGGGAGCCCGAGCACCTGGTGGATATCCCACGCGTCTTGTGGGCCACCGGCATAGAGCTTGAGGAGCACAAGATCTTCCACGCGGACGACAGGGATGCCGTCGGCAGGAGAGGGGGCCGCTCGGCTCACGCAGCCTTGCTGCCAACCGCGCTTGCCGACCACCACGTCCACGTCGAGATCGCCCCGGCGCGAGATGCGCGCCACACCAGCCAGCGGATCATCGTCGTTGCCACGGCGGATGTCGATGTCACTCGTGGCGGCCAAGGCTGCCCAGGTCGCTGCGACCAGGGATTGCGGCGACGTGACGAGCAGATCCACGTCAGCCGTTGCGCGGGAGACGCCGTGCGCTGCCATGGCCGCTGCGCCGATCAGCGCGTGTGGAATGTCCGCCGCGCGAAGCGTGGCGACCACATCGTCCAGCAGGCTCATGACAAGAGGCTGGTGTGACAGGCAGAATAACGGCGCCCGGCCTGATGCCGGCGCTGAAGGGCGCGCTTGGCTTCTTCGACCGTGACGCGATGCGTCTCGGCATAGACCACGGCGGCCTGCTCGCCAAGTCGGCGCGACAACTCCATGCGCTCGACGGCGGTCATTTTCGACTGTTCCGCGATCTGATCGCGGCGCAGTTCATCGGCCACGCTCTTCATTATTGGAAGTATACGCGCCGGACAGGTTAGAGACGAAGCGGGTGGCTGGGTTAGTTCCCGCCGCTCTCCATCTTCTTGAACTGCGCCAGGTACTCGTCGAGGTTCTTCGCGGTGACGACATCGACGCCCGAGTCGATGATGGGCGTCGCCGGCATCTTGCCGTGGTTCTTCAGGGAATCCCGCACGCGTGGGCGCTGGCGATGCGATAGCCTGCCCCGCCTACGTTCCGACCAGCCGAGGTTGTCCATTCGCAACAGCGATCGCCTCTGCTGCCCCCTCGAACCGTAAGCGGCTGGCTTCTGCGTATTCGGGCTTGATCTCGTAGGTCAGCCATCGCCGACCGAGTTCCTCGGCCACTGCACCCGTCGTGTTGCTCCCACCAAATGGATCGACGACGAGATCGCCAGCCTCGGTCAAGAACTCGATGAAGAACCTGGGCAGTTCGGCTGGGAAGCGAGCGGGGTGTACCTTGTTGCCAGTCGCCTTGCTGCCTCTGATATAGATACTGTTCGACTCGTTATTGCCGCACTGAATCAAGTTCGACGGAATTGCCCCGCCTTGATCTGAAGCGAAAGACGTCTTGATTGCGTGGCCGCTCGGACGGATTGCGGCCTTCACACCTCTGGTGATCAGCCGCTTCATGTCAGCGCTGTATTCTAGTAAGACTTGGCGATTATTGGCTTTCGCGTAAGGGTCTTTGACGAACCAGAAGATGTACTCCACGCTGTCCTTAACGCGAATGCGACGGACATTCACCCATTCAGCTGGGGCCGGCATCTTCGCGGGGTTGTACCAGAAGAACTCCTGAGCGAGAGAGAAGCCCAGCTCGTCGCACAATGCCAAGACGACTCGGAAGTGATAGAGGCTCCGCGTTGGTGAGCCTTGCTGCCAAGCGCCACCGAGATTTAGCACGAAGGAGCCAGAGGATTTGATCACCCTCTTGATCTGCTCAGCGAATGGCAGAAGCCAAGCCAAATAGTCCTTTTGGTCGGCGTTACCGTACTCCTTCTTGAAGTGCAGAGCGTACGGTGGACTGGTCATAACCAAGTCGACCGAGTCATCGTCGAGCCCAGCCAGGAGAGACAGGCTGTCGCCGCAGTACATGGCTCCAAGCTTCGTCGCGTAGACAGGCTTCTTAGAAGACTTCATCGATGACCTCCTGAAACTTGGAGAACCAGCGAGGCGCCGAGGCGTCGTCATCCGGGATTTCGTGCATGATCTTCAACTTGCCTGGATAGCTCACGTGCCGAGGGAGATCCCTGGCCAGCGCGTATCTGAACTGGCTCCAATCTCCCGTTCGCCGTCCAACGCAGACGGCAATGACGTCGAACTGATCGGCTGCGTAGAACCGGCTGCTTGGGTCTCCCTTGGCATTCCGAGTCTTCTGAATCTCGACTCTCGGAGACGAGCCGTTTCTAATGGTCTTGACCTCGACCCTAATTGGCTGGCCTGCCATCGTTGTCACGGTGAAGTCGTGCATCCCGTCGATGTCGTGGCTTTCGTAGGACAGGAGCCATCCCTCCTGAGATCCGACCTTCAGCTTGCGTTCGAAATGGACTTCAGCCACCGCACCCTCGAGCGCAACTTTCAGACGGAACCGTCTGTCAATCGCATCGAGTAGCTCTGACGAAGTCAGACCGTACTTCGCTTCGAGTGGATGAGGCACGGCCCATTATTCCCCAAAAATGCATTCTTGGCCGCCCCCGCGAATGGAGGCTCTACCCGCCGCTCTCCATCTTCTTGAACTGCGCCAGGTACTCGTCGAGGTTCTTCGCGGTGACGACATCGACGCCCGAGTCGATGATCGGCGTCGCCGGCATCTTGCCGTGGACGATGTCGTTGAGCAGGCGAATCGACTCCGAGCCCCAGCCGAAATACTTCTGGCCGAGCAGGATCTGGACCTTTCCGGAGCGGAGCAGCGCGGGGCCGGCTTCGACCGTGTCGAATGAGATGAACTTGGTCTTCGCCGGATTCACGGGATCGAGCGCGCGCTGCGTGAAGACCGGCCAGCCGCCGACCTGCACGCCGTCGAGCCGCCGCTGCAGGTTGTTCGCGCCGAGGCTGGTGAGAAACGCCACGGTGCCCTTGCCGTTGAGCAGCTTGCCGGCTTCCTCGCCCATGATCTGGCCGGCCTTGAAGTCGTCCACGCCGTAAAATGCGATGCGCTTCGACGTCGGATCGGCGGTGTCGGGCCCGCGATAGATCACTTCAACGCCGAGCTCCTTCGCCACCCGCTCTGCGCCGAGGTTGGCGTAGTTGAACACGGGAATGTCGAGCGACTTCGGCAGCAGCGCGAACCTCAGCGTCTTCTTGACCGGCGCCGCGGCTTCCTCGGGAGCAGAACCGCCGCACGCGGCGACGGTGAGGGCGAGAGCGGCGACGACGATTGCGAGTCGTTTCATGTGGGGATCATACGATATACTCGCGTCATCCATGCACGGTGCCGTCACGGTGTCCCGTCGATTTACGTTCACGTTCGTTACCCTCCGACGGGAGGGCGGGTAGCCGTGTGACTTGAACCGCGCCGCCGCAGGCGTTTCGAGCCCGCTACCCGAAAAGGTGGCGGGCTTTTTTGTTGGGCCAGCACGCAAAGGAGGAACTGTGTCCGGGCATAGGCATCCATATCTGTCACGAATCGACCAGGCGATCGCGGCATTGATCGCCGAGCGATCGCGTCTGATCGACACGCCGCCAACCGTCGCCTATCAGGGCGCGCCTGGAGCGTTCAGCGAGGAGGCCGCGCGGCTCTTCTTTTCCGGCGCGGTCGCTCTGACACCGGTGCGCACGCTGGACGATGTGTTCGCCGCGATGGCGAGAGGGGACGTGGAGTTCGCCGTCGTGCCGATAGAGAACACGCTCGCCGGGGCCGTGCCAGGCTGCCTGCGCCGCATTCGCGAGAGCCGCGCGCAGGTGGTCGGCGAGCGTATCCTCCGCGTCGCGCAGGCCGCGATCGGCGTACCTGGCGCGGCGCTGTCCGATGCGCGGATCGCGCGCTCGCATCCGGTCGCGCTCGCGCAGTGCCGCACGTTCTTCGAGGCCCATCCGTGGATCGCGCCCGAACACGCCTTCGACACCGCCGGGGCGGTGGCCGAAATCATTCACGCCGGCGATCCTGCCGTGATCGCCATCGGCAGCGCGCGCGCGGCGGCCGAGTATGGCGGGACTCTGCTCGCGGCGGAGATTCAGGATGTCGCCTCGAACTTCACGCGGTTCGTGCTGCTCGGGCACGAGCCAACACGCCGGCCCTGAGGAGCGGCACACGCGCAGAGAATCCCTCCACGCTCTTCACGCCGTTCACGGTTGATGTGTGAGCCGTTCGATCGCGCGCAGGCCCTCGTCGCCGAGGTCGAGGCTGAAATCGTTGACATAGAGCGCGATGTGCTGGTCGCACACCGCATCGGACAGTTCCTGCGCGTGGGCGCGCACGTACGCCCGGCTGGCCTCGGGGTGGTCGAACGCGTACTGCACCGACGCGCGAATCGCGCGCTCGGCCGCCGCCATCGTGTCGGCATCGAGATCGGCGCGGGCTGAGATGCCGGCGAGCGGCACGGGCAGGCGGGTCTCGCGCTCCCACCAGTCGCCCAGGTCGGCCACCTTTATCAGGCCGTGGTCCGCGTACGTGAAACGGCTCTCGTGGATGATCAGTCCAGCGTTGACGTCGCCCTGCTCGACGGCCCGCAGGATGTGGTCGTATCGCATCTCGACGGTCTCGCCGAGGTCCGGTGCCGCCAATCGCAGCAGCCGATACGCCGTCGTCTCGCGTCCCGGAATCGCGACGCGACCGCGCACTGCGTCGGCGAGCGCCATCGCCGTGCGCGCCACGACGAGCGGGCCGACGCCGTGCCCGAGCGCCGCGCCGGATCGCAGCAGCCGATACCGCGCGCCGACCGCGGCAAACGCGCCGACGCTGAGCTTCGTCAGGTGAAACTCACCGTGGTGCGCGCGTCGATTCAGTTCCTCGATGTCGAGCAGCACCGGCGTGACGCAAAACGGCGCGTCCACGAGGCCGTGCGTCAGCGCGTGAAACGCAAACGTGTCGTTGGGGCAGGGCGAGTGGCCGAAGGTCAGTTCACGCATCGACGCAGCTCGGCGACAAGGCGCGGCGTGATCGACACGATGGTGTCGAACGCCAGATCGAGGTGCCATCGCGCGCGGTCCGTCTCTTCGATCTCATTCGAGATCGCGCGCATCTCCACCGCCGGAACATCGGCAAGCGCGGCGGCGCGCAGCACCGCGAAGCCTTCCATCGCCTCGATGTCGCATTCCTTCGTCCCGCCGACATGGGCGCTGGTGCCGATCGGCCGCACAAGCGCTCCCGGCGCGGCGCGCTGAAGGGCGGCGATCAGCGTGGCGCTCGTCGTGACGAGGCGCGGCGAAAAGGGATTGCGCGGCGCCAGGTCGCAGTAGATCGACGCGCTGCCGATGACGAGCGTGCCCGGCGCGAGGCCGGCGCGTCGCCGCGCGCCCGCGATGCCCACATGCAGAATCACCGCGGGACGCGCCGCCGCGATGGCCGCCGCGGTCGCGGCCGCGGCCTCCACCGGGCCGACGCCGCACACGCACGTGCGCCAGCCGGCGGGCGCCGCCAGCTCAGGCGCCGTGGCGGCAATCACGAGAACGCCACTGAGCTCCGTCATTTACCTGGCCGCCGAGCGCGCCACGAGCACCTGGTCCATCACGACGATCACGATGACGACGACGCCGACGATCATGCGGTCGTAGAAGGTGGCGCCGGGAATCTGCGGCAAGGCGTTGCGCAACACGCCGAAGATCAGCGCGCCCAGCACGGCGCCGACCACCGAGCCGCGGCCGCCCGCGAGGCTCGTGCCGCCCACGACGGCCGACGCGATGATGTCGAGTTCGTAGCCGTTGGCCAGATCCGCTTTGCCCTGGCCCTGCACCGCGGCCAGCACCACGCCCGATACCGACGCCAGCAATCCGGCGATCACAAACGCCATCGTCCGCACGCGGCCGACGCGGATGCCGGAGAAGAGCGCGGCGGTTTCGTTGCCGCCGACGGCGAAGACCGCCCGGCCCCACTGGTACTGCGTCATCAGAATGTGAAACACGATCGCGAGCACGATCATGACGATCGGTCCCATCCAGTCGATCGGCAAACCCATCACGTGCCAGTTCTGCGGAAGCTTGGACGACAGATCGTAGAACCGCGCTTCGGTGATCACGAAGCCGAGGCCGCGCCAAATGCCCATGACGCCGAGCGTGGCGATGAACGGCGGCAGCTTCACCGTGACGACGAGCCACGACGAGAAGAGGCCGGCGCCGAGCCCGACGAGCAGGCCGGCCGCCATGCTCGCGCCGAGCGGCCAGTCCGCCACGACGAAGCAATAGCCCGTGACGACGCTCGTGAGCCCGATGACGGCGCCGGGCGCGAGGTCGATCATCCCGGCGATGATGACGATCGCGGCGCCGATCGCGGCGATGCCGTAGATCGACGAGTACTTGAAGATCAGCACGACGTTGTCGAAGTTGAGAAACGGATGCGAGCCGCCGTCCTGGGGCCAGAGATACCACGTGAAGAACAGGATCTCGAACGCCAGGATGAGCAGCGTGCTGAACTCGCGCGCGCGCCAGAACGGTCTCATGCGGAAGCCTCGTGCGTGGCCAGGTGCATCACGGTGTCATCGGTGGCGGTGGCGCCGTCGAGTTCGCCCATCAGGCGGCCCTCGCGCATCACGAGAATGCGGTCCGCCAGCGCCAGGACCTCGGGCAGATCGCTCGACACCATCAGGCAGCCCATGCCGGCGTCGACGTGCTGCCGGATGAGCCCGTGCAGCTCGAAGCGCGCGCCGACATCGACGCCTTTGGTCGGCTCGTCGAGGAGCATGACCTTCGGTGACGTCGCCAGCCATTTCGCCGCCACGACCTTCTGCTGATTGCCGCCGCTCAGTGTGTCCGGCGTGCGGTCCACCGACGTGGTCTTGATGTGCAGTTCGCGCACCTGTCGCTCCGCCTCGCGGCGGTCGCCGCGCCGATCGATGCGGACGTGCCGGTCTTTCGCCGCCTTCGGCAGGATGATGTTGGACACGAGCGACAGGTTGAAGAAGAGGCCCTGCCGCGCGCGCTCTTCGGGAACGAAACCGAGCCCGGCCGCCGCGGCGTCGCGCGCGGAGCGGATGGTGACGCGCCGGCCGTCGATCTCGATGTAGCCGGACGTGGCCGGCGCGATGCCGAAGATCGTCTCGAGGACTTCCGTCCGGCCGGATCCGACCAGGCCGAACAGCGCCACGACTTCGCCGCCGTGGACATCAAACGAGATGTCCCGGAATCGCGGCGACCGGCTCAGGCCGCGCACCGCAAGCCGTGAAGGTTGTGAACCCCCCGAACCCCCCGAACCCCCCGAACCCAACGAACCTCCCGAACCCAACGAACCTCCCGAACCCAACGAACCTCCCGAACCTCCCGAACCGCTCGACCTGATCCTCGACGGTGGTTCCCGCCCGACCATCGCGCGAACGATCGTATCCGGCGTCGTCTCGGCCCGGTTGAACGTGCCGGCGTGGGTGCCGTCGCGCAGCACCGTGATGCGATCGCAGAGCCGGAACACCTCGGGAATGCGGTGCGACACAAAGAGAATTGTGAGCCCGCGCTGTTTCAACTGATCGACCACGGCGAAGAGATGATCGACCTCGGCGTCGGTGAGCGACGTCGTCGGCTCGTCGAGGACGAGCACCTTGCAGTCGAACGCCAGCGCCCGCGCCACCTGCACGAGCTGGCACAACGCCGCGGGCAGGCGATCCATCGGCGTATCGGGTGATGCCGGCACATGCAGTTCGGCGAGCAGCGCGGCCGTGCGTGCGTGCATCGCTCGCTCATCCAGCCGCCCGCCGGCCTTCATGATTTCCCGGCCGGCAAAGATGTTGGCGGCCACGCTCAGGTTCGGGAAGGAGAGCATCTCCTGATAGACCATGCCGATGCCGCGCTCGAGCGCATGGCGCGGCGTCTGAAAGTGCAGTCGCTCGCCATCAAAGAAGAGCTCGCCGCTTTCCGGCTGAACGATACCGGCCAGAATCTTGAGCAGCGTCGACTTGCCGGCGCCGTTCTCCCCAATGATCGCGTGCGCTTCCCCGAGGCGCACGTCAAAACTCACGTCGGACAGCGCCCGCACCGCGCCGAACGAGCGCGATACACGCCGGAAGCTCAGGCCCGATTCTGACATCGGCAATCGGGAAATCGGAAATGTGCAATCGCAAATCGTGAATCGGGGAATCGGCAATCGAGCATCGGCCACTGGGGAATCGGGAATCGAAGAATCGCGAATCGAAGAATCGGGAATCGGTAATTGGCCATTGCCGATTCCGCGATCGTCGGCGCGCCGATTCCCCGATTCCCCGATTCGCGATGTGCGCTTCCCGATTCCCCGATTCTGCAATCGGCGATTCTCGATTCCCGATTCCCCGATCGCCGGGGTCTAAAGCGCGTCATATGTCCGGCGTCCGTTCACGAGGCGCTCGATGCCCATCGGATTCGCGGCTTGCAGCTCCGGCGGCAGCATCGCGTCGGGGACGTTCTGATACGCGACCGGACGCAGGAAACGACGGATCGCCGTGGTGCCGACGGCGGAATGCAGCGACGAGGTGCTCGAGGGGTACGGGCCTCCGTGCTGCATCGCCGGTACGACGGTGACGCCGGTGGGATAGCCGTTCCAGATCAGGCGGCCGACGTGTTGCGCAAGCGCGTCCGCCAAGGGGGCGGCCCATGCCGCATCGCCGGGCGCTGCGTGGACCGTGCCAGTCAGGTGGCCGCCGAGTTGGGTGGCCAATGCGGGCATCCGATCGGGCGCGCAGAGAATCACGATCGACACGGGGCCGAAATGTTCCTCGCGCAACTCCGGAAACGCCGCGAACGTGGCGTCATCGGTGACAAACAGCGACGGCACCACGTGAAAACCGCGATCCGGCGGCCAGTCGCGGCGGGTGGCGCACTTGCTGCCAGGCACCAGCAACGTCGCCTGCATCTTGTTGGCCAGCAGATGCTTGATGTTCTCGTTCAGCAGCACGCCGGCCGGGGCGGCATCCAGCCTGGCAGCCAGCATCGTGACGAAGTCGCGGCCCGCGTCGCTGTCCGGAACGAACACGAGGCCGGGCTTGGTGCAGAACTGTCCCGCGCCCATTGAGATCGACGCCGAGAGGCCGGCGGCGATGTCGGCGCCGCGTTCGGTGAGCGCGCCGGGACCGATGAACAGCGGGTTCAGGCTGCCCAGCTCGCCGTAGAAGGGGATCGGCTCGGGCCGCGCCGCGGCCACGTCGAACAGCGCGCGGCCGGCCGCGACCGATCCGGTGAAACCCACCGCCGTGATCTCGGGCGCAGTGACGACGCCGCGGCCGGTGTCGGGCGTGCGGCCATGCACGAGTTGCAGCACGTCGGCGCCGCCGGCGGTCTGCGCCAGTGCCGCGCGCACGATGCGCGCGCACAGCTCGGATGTCGCCGGTTGGGACGGATGTCCCTTGACCAGCACCGGGCAGCCTGCAGCCAGCGCCGAGGCGGTATCGCCGCCGGCCACGCCGTACGCGAGCGGAAAGTTGCTTGGTGTAAAGACGGCGACGGGGCCGAGCGGCTGCAGCATGCGCCGCAACTCGGGTCGCGGCGGCGTGGCCGCGGGATTCGCGCGGTCGATGATGGCCTCGACGTACGCGCCCTCGTCGAGCAGGTCGCCGAAGGCGTGGAGCTGGCCGATGGTGCGGGCTAATTCGCTGTTGATGCGCGCATCGCCGAGCGCCGCTTCGAGATCGACCGTGGCGATGATCTCGTCGCGCGCGTCGGCCAGCGCGTTGGCCGCGGCGCGCAAGGCCTTCGCGCGTTCCTTCGGCGGCACGCGGCGCCACCGCTCGAACGCCGCCGCGGCCCGCGCCGCCGCCGCGCTGATGTCGGCCGGCGTGGCTTCCGGAAACTCGGGGCCGACGGGCGCGCCGTCGCGCGGGTTGATCGCGGTGAACGTACTCATGGGCAAACTCCAACCACGATCATACGGTGCGACGCGCTCGACATGCGGTCGCATATGGTAATACCATTCGCCGCATGCGTGCGACTGTGCGAGTCTCCGTAGGCGTGGTTGCCGTGCTGTCCCTGCTGGGCGCCGCGGCGTGCGGCAAGGGTTCCCAATCGGCGTCGTCCATGGCACAAGTGACTCCGCGTATCTCGCTGGCGCCGTTCGGCCAGACGGCAGATGGCAAGGGCATCGATCTGATCACGCTGCGCAACCAGCGGAGCGTCGAGATCCGCCTGATGACGTATGGCGGCATCATCCTGTCGATCAAGACGCCGGACCGCACGGGCGCCGTCGACGACATCACGCTCGGCTACGACACCGCGGCCGGCTACTTCAAGAACTCAACGTATTTCGGCGTGATCGTCGGCCGTTACGCCAACCGCATTGCCAAGGCCAGGTTCACGCTCGACGGCAAGGCCTACACGTTGCCCGCCAACAACGGCGTCAACTCGTTGCACGGCGGCACCGTCGGTTGGGATCAGAAGGTGTGGCACGCCGAGCCGTTTCAGAACGCGAGCGGCGTCGGCGTGGTGCTGACGCTGACCAGTCCGGACGGCGACCAGGGCTATCCCGGTGAGGTGAAGGCCAAAGTGACGTACACGTTGACGGATGACAGCCGGCTGATCGTGGACTACGACGCCACGTCGAACGCGCCGACCGTCATCAACATGACGCAGCACACGTATTTCAACCTGGCCGGCTCGAAGGCCACCGACATTCTTGGCCAGGAGCTGATGATCAACGCCGACCGGTACACGCCGGTGGACGACACGCTGATCCCGACGGGCGAACTGGCGCCGGTGGCCGGCACGCCGTTCGACTTTAGGACGTCCACGAAGATCGGCGCCCGCATCGATCAGGACAATGAACAGCTCAAGCGCGGCAAGGGCTACGACCACAACTGGGTGCTCAATCGCACCGGTGACGGTCTCTCGCTCGCCGCGATCGCGAAGGATCCGGTCACGGGCCGTACCGTTGAGGTCTCGACCACCGAACCGGGCATTCAGTTCTATTCGGGTAACTTCCTCGACGGCACGAACGTCGGCAAGGGCGGGAAGGTGTACGTCCACCGCGGCGGTTTCTGCCTCGAGACGCAGCATTTTCCGGATTCACCGAATCAGCCGTCGTTTCCCTCGACCGTGCTGCGGCCGGGCGGCCACTACACGTCCGAGACGGTATTCAAGTTTGGCGCAGAGAAATAACTCCGAAAGAGCAAGCTACCGTGAAGCACGTGAAGCACGTGAAG
>JAKALV010000085.1 GCA_021824055.1 Acidobacteriota bacterium | reverse complement strand
CTCACGTGGTAGAACTGCGCGAACGAGAAGTTATTCAGCACGTCCCACGTCTCGGCGCCGTCGTACGAAATCTGGAAGCCGCCGTCGCAACCTTCGAGAATGCGCTTCGGATTCTTCGGGTCGATCCACATCGCCTGGTTGTCGCCGTGCAGGCCCTGGCCGGCGCCGCGCCAGGTCCGCCCGGCGTCATCGCTGACCTGCAGCTGGCCCGCGAGCGCGAACACGCGATCGGGATTCGCGGGATCCACGCGGATGTCGTCGTAGTAGAACGGGCGGAAGCTGATGACGGTGTTGTCGCTCATCTTCTTCCACGATTCGCCCTTGTCATCCGAACGGAAGAACGTGCCCTGCGATTTCGTCTCGGTGATCATGTAGACGACGTTCGGGTTGCTGAGCGAGACGGCCACGCCGGGACGGTCCATCGGCTCAGTCGGCAGGCCGTTGGTCAGCTTCTTCCACGTGTCGCCGCCGTCCGTGCTCTTGTACAGCGCGGTCTCGCCGCCGCCGCTGTCGAACCGCCACGGTTTGCGCAGGTACGTGTACATGCCGGCATAGAGCGTCTTCGGATCCGACGGATCCATCGCGATGTCGGAGCAGCCCGTGGTGGCGTTCTTGTAGAGAATCTTCGACCAGGTCCTGCCGGCGTCGGTCGTGCGGAACACGCCGCGCTCTTCGTTCGGACCCCACGCATGGCCGAGCGCGCAGACATACGCCACGTCGGGATTCGCGGGATCGACGGCGATGCGCTTGATGCGTTCGGTGTCGTCGAGGCCTAAATGCGTCCACGTGCGGCCCGCGTCGGTGGAGCGGTAGACGCCGTTGCCGAACGACGTGCTGTTGCGCGGGTCGCCTTCGCCCGTGCCGACCCAGATAACATTCTCGTTCGACGCCGCGATTTCGATCGCGCCGATGGACGCCACGGGCTGATCGTCGAAGATCGGCGTCCACGTCGTGCCGCCGTTCACGGTTTTGATGATGCCGCCCGCCGCGCCGGCGACGTAGAACGTCTCCGGCTTGCCGGGGATGCCGGCGACGACGGCGATGCGGCCGCCCGGATTGGCCGGGCCGATGCCTCGCCAGTGCAGGTTGCCGAGCGCGGCGTTCTCGGGCGCGTCCGCCCGCATGGACCAGTCACCGGCCGCGGGCTGCTGGGCGCGGACGACGCTGGCGCTCGTTGAGGCCAGGCCAACTAAAAGAAGTAGCAAAAAATAGCGGTGTGCCTTCATGGGAATGACCCTCCGGTGAGGCAGATACTAGCGCGGATAGGAGACCGCGGCGGGCCAGATGTACTTTTTGCGACAGTTTTTTTGACGGCCAATAGCGGATAGTCGGCGGGCCATGCCCGCTCGCCGCGGCGCGGATCGTATGACCCCCGTCATACCGGGGTTTCGCGCCGCCGACTATTGTCCGGACGTGCCGCCGACTGTTCACGTCAGGCTTCCGGATCTCAAGCACTGGAAAGACCAGGTCAAGTGCCAGACCGGGTGTCCCGTTCATACCGACGCCGGCCGGTACGTGCAGCTCATCGCCGATGGACGCGACGAGGAGGCCTACCTCGTGGCCCGCGCGCCGAACCCGTTTGCGTCCGTGTGCGGCCGCGTCTGCGCGGCGCCCTGCGAAGACGCCTGCCGCCGCGGCGCCATCGATGCCCCGGTTTCCATCCGCGCGCTCAAACGCTATGTGACCGAGCAGTACGGCGTCGAGTCGATGAAGCCGGACACCCAGAACAGCCTTCGCGCCACGGCGGTTCCCGGCGGCTACCGGTTGGCGGGTCATGCGCCGCTCACGCTGCCGCACGCGGTTCCGCCGACCGGTGCCCGGCGCGTGGCCGTCATCGGCGCCGGCCCGGCCGGCATGTCCGCGGCCCACGACCTGGCGTCGTTCGGCTACCGGGTCACGGTCTTCGAAGCCGCGCTCGAACCCGGCGGCATGATGCGCTACGGCATTCCAGAATACCGGCTGCCGCGCACGCTGCTCCGCGCGGAGGTCGACAAGATCGTGTCGCTCGGCGTGGATCTGCGGCTGAACACGCCGCTCGGCCCCGGCGCGCTCGCCGATCTCACGTCGCAGGGTTTCGAGGCGGTCTTCATTTCTGTCGGCGTCTCCCGCGGCCGCGACCTCACGGCGCCCGGCGTCGAGCTCGACGGCGTGATCAAGGCGGTGGACTACCTGCTCAACGTCAATCGCGGCTATCGCACCGACCTTGGCCGCCGCGTGGTCGTGATCGGCGGCGGGTTCGTGGCGTTTGACGCCGCGCGCACCGCGCTCCGCATCGGCCGCGACGACGAGGCCGCGGTGCTGGCCGGCGAGGCCGACGCCCGCGCCAAGGAGGCGATGGATTCCGCCCGCGCCGCGCTGCGTGGCGGCGCCTCGGACGTCACGATCGTCTCGCTCGAAGACCTGTCGGAAATGCCCGTCTTGCGAACGACGCAGGGCCACGAGGAATTCGAAGAGGCCAAGCGGGAAGGCGTGCGATTCGTGACGCGCCGCGGGCCGCGCGCCTTTCTCGGCGACGGCCGCCTCAGCGCGATCGAACTCCGCGCGGTCACGTCTGTGTTCGACGACAACGGCCGGTTCGCGCCGTCCTACAACGACGAGGACATCCTGCGCATCGAGGCCGACTCGTGCGTGCTGGCGATCGGTCAAAAGGCCGACCTCGAGTTCCTGGTGCCGTCCGACGGCGTGGACCTGACGCCGGGCGGCACGATCAAAGTCGACCCGCGGACGCTGGCGACGAGCGCGCCCGGCATCTTCGCCGGCGGCGACGTGGCGTTCGGACCACGCAATCTCATCGAAGCCGTCGCCAACGGCAAGCGCGCCGCCGAGTCCATTCACGAATTCCTGACGCGCGGCCGCGCGCGCATCGAGTCGCATCTGGAGATCGAGGAAATCCCGGCGAATCTCTACCGGATGATCGCCGGATTCGAAACCGTCGACCGGGAAGCGCCGCCGACGCTCGACCTCGGCCGCCGCACGGGCATCGCCGAAGTGGAAACCGGCTACGCCGCACACGCGGCCCGACAGCAGGCCGCGCGCTGCCTCGTGTGCCATGTCCAGACCATCTACGACCCCGAGCAGTGCGTGCTGTGCAATCGCTGCGTGGACGTGTGCCCGGAGTACTGCCTCGCGTTCGTGCCGTTCGATCAGGTCGAGATGCCGGCTGACGAGCGCGCGGCCATTCAGTCGCAGGCCGCCGACGGCACCGCGTTTCCCCTGGCCGCCCTGGTGAAAGACGACGACCGCTGCATCCGGTGCGGGCTGTGCGCGATTCGATGCCCGACCGGCGCGATGACGATGGAGAAGTTCTCAATCACCGAACGCTGGACGTCTGGAGACGCGGCACCGGCCGCCACGGAGAAGACGGTATGACGCCCCCCGACACGACACCCGACGCGAAGAAAGACCGCAGAGACTTCCTCCTCAAATTCGGCACCGGCGCCGGCGTGGTGGCGCTGGCCACCCAGGGCGCGGCGTCGCTGCGTTCGCTCGTGCCCAACGTGTCGTACGACTCGCCGACCACCGTGAAGCTGGGGCCGCCGGCCGACTTCCCGGACGGCCTGAAGTTCCTCGCGGACGAGCGGCTGTTCATCTTCCGGGACGGCAACACCTTTCACGCGATCTCGGCCGTGTGCACGCATCTGGGCTGCACGGTGCGCGCCGAAGCGCTGCCGCGCGCGGAGACCGCCACCGTCGGCGGGCAGCCGATGCAACTGACGCACCGGTTCAGCTGTCCGTGCCACGGCTCGAAATACAAGGGCGACGGCACCAACGTCTCGGGGCCGGCGCCCAAGCCGCTCGCCTGGTACCGCCTGTCGGTCGCGGCCGACGATGGCCAGTTGGTGGTGGATCTGGCCGATCAGGTCGACCGCGATTTCCGCCTCACGGTGTAGCCGGAGACCGCCATGCTCAACATTCTGAAGAAATTTTCCACGTCGAACGGTCCCGAAGCGCCGGGCGCGCGCGTGCTCAAGTTCTGGAGCCTGCGTCCGCGTTCCGATCGTGAAGCCGGCGACGCGGTCACCTCGAACTTCTTGCTGCACTGGTTTCCCGCCAAGGTGTCGAAGGCGTCGATGGCGTGGCGCTACTCGTTCTGGCTCGGCACCATCACGGCCGCGCTGTTTCTGTTGCTGACGCTCTCGGGGTTGCCGCTGCTGCTGCTGTACGTGCCGTCGGTCGAGCGCGCGTATCAATCCGTGAAGGACCTCGAGTACGTCATCACGTTCGGCCGGTGGATCCGCGCCGTGCACCGCATTGCGGCGCACGCGATGGTGATCGCGGTGGTCCTGCACCTGGCGCGCGTCTTCTTTACCGGCGCGTACAAGAACGGCGTCGGCCGCAACCAGCATCGCGAGTGGAACTGGGTGATCGGCGTGGCGCTGTTGCTGCTCACGCTGTTCCTCTCGTTCACGGGCTACCTGCTGCCGTGGGATCAGCTGGCGTTCTGGGCCGTCACGGTCGGCACCAACATCGCGTCGGCGATTCCCATGATCGGGCCCAAGGTGCGCGAGCTGCTGATCGGCGGCCGCACGATCGAGCAGGCCACGCTGATCCGCTTCTACGTGCTGCACATCGTGTTTCTGCCGGGCGCGGTGGCCGCGCTCTTCGCGTATCACATGTGGCGCGTCCGCAAGGACGGGGGATTGGCGCGGGCGGACCGCGAAGAGACCGCCGGCGTGCCGATGCTGACCACGCCGTCGGCCACCAAGACGTACACGCTGCTGGGCGTGGCGCGCGGCACGGCGCCGGCCGTGACGGCGCGCACGCTGCAGGCGCCCAACACCACCGTGAACGCCGTGCCGGATCTCGCGCGGCGCGCGGTGATCGCCACGCTCGCGACCATCGCGGTCGTCAGCATCCTGTCGGTGTTCATCCGTTCGCCCCTCGAAGAGCCGGCCAACGCGCTCGTGACGCCGAATCCCGCGAAAGCGCCGTGGTATTTCCTGTGGCTGCAGGAAATCGTCACCGACACGACCATCCATCTGGGCCGGTTCACGATCAACGGCGCGTTCATCGGCGGCGTCGTGCTGCCGGGCCTGCTAATCGGCCTGATGACGGTCTGGCCGTGGCTCGACAAGAGCCCGTCGCTCGCCGCCGGCGTGTGGTTCGCGCGGGAGCGGCGCACGCAGAATCTCGTGTTCATTCTCGTGATGGTCGCGATCCTGGCGCTCACGTTCATCGGCATGGTCATGCGCGGGCCGTACTGGCAGTTCTACTGGCCGTGGCAGGTCTGGCCCGACGTGCCGGGGAGGATCTGACATGGAACGCCGCACCAATTCGCCGTTTCCCAGGATCGACCGTCCGGTCCTCGCCATCGTCGGCATGGCGTTGCTGTTGTCGAGCGCGTTGTTTTTCGCGAGCGATCGCGCGCACGACTGGCGCTACTACCAGTACGAGTTCCGCCGGATGGTGGCCGAAAAGTTCGGCGCCGACAAGGCGCGGACGGTGCCGGCCGGCGTGACGCAGATCTGGGTGCCGGGCCTTCGCCGCGCGGACCGCTGCCAGACGTGCCATCAGGCCGTGTCGTGGAAGGGATTTGAAACCGCCGAGGAGCCGTACCGCACGCACCCGACGGAACCGTTCAGGAACCACCCGGTCGAGAAGTACGGTTGCACGGCGTGCCATGGCGGGCAGGGCTGGGCGATTGACGTCGCCGACGCGCACGGCGAGATCGCGCACTGGGAAGAGCCGCTGCTCAGCCGGGCCCTCGGCGAGGAGTACTCGCTCGCGATGGACAAGGGCTCGCTGATCCAGATGAACTGCAACATCTGCCATCGGTACGACACCGAGACCAAGGGCATGCCGGCGATCAATCTGGCGAAGAAGCTCGTGAACGAGAAGGGTTGCCGCGCCTGCCACACGATCAACGCGCGCGGCGGGCGCATCGGCCCGGACCTGACCCAGGTCGGCGAGAAGGCGCCGGAGCAGTACGACTTCACGCGGCTGTCCGGCCAGCGGACGTCGTTCGCGTGGCACGTGGCGCATTTCAAGGACCCGCGCCAGGTCGCCGCCGAAACCGTGATGCCGCAATTCAACTTCACGACCGAGCAGGCGCAATCGCTGGCGATGCTGGTGCTCTCGTGGCGGCGCGCGGACGTGCCGGCGGAGTACGTGCCGGGATCGCCGCGCACCGACGTGGCATCGCCGCAACAGGCCGCGGACGAGGAGCGCATGCGCACGGGGCCCGGCGGCTGGTTCGTCGAGACCGGGTGTTTCGTCTGCCATTCGCTGCAGGTGTTCGGCGTGAAGAGCCCGGCGCAAATCGGTCCCGATCTGTCGAACGCGGTCGAGGACGTGCAGTCGCGGTTCGGCCGCACGATCGACGACTTCCTCGCCAGCCCGAGCGGCACGATGTCGGTCGTGCTGTCGCGCCAGATCATCCTCACGCCGCAACAGAAGGGCGTGGCGATCCAGAAGCTGCGCGAAGCGTTCGCCGAGTACCAGCGGCTCAAAGACCTGAAAGCCAAGACCGGCAAGTAGCAGAACCCACAAGGAGCGACGTATGAGGAGCAGGGGAAAGATAGCATGGTCGGCGTTGGCACCGGTGGTGCTGGCGGGCGTGATGAGTACTCAGTGTTCACCGAGCGCGCCGAAGAGCGCCCGCAAAGCCGGCGTGTCCGACGCGGCGATTGCCGCGGAGAAGACGTATGTCGCGCCGGGCGACCTGGACGAGTACTACATGTTCTCGTCCGGCGGCCAGTCCGGAAACATCTACGTGTACGGCCTTCCGTCGATGCGCCACATCTCGACGATCCCCGTGTATTCGCCCTATCCGGCCACCGGTTACGGATTCGACGATGCGTCGAAGGCGATGCTCGGCGGGTACACGTGGGGCGACGTGCACCACCCGTCGCTGTCGGAAACCAAGGGCGACTACGACGGCCGCTGGCTCTTTGCGAACGACATGAACGGCCGCATCGCGCGCATCGATCTGCGTGATTTCAAGACCAAGCAGATCTACGGGCCGGTGCCCAACGTGTCAGGCAACCATTCGGGCGCGTACCTGACGCCCAACTCCGAATACGCGATGATGGGCAGCCGCTTCTCGATTCCGCTGCCCAAGGGCACCTACGCGCCGATCGACAAGTACGCGGGCGAGTACAAGGGCGTTGTCGCGGCCATCAAGATCGATCCCAAGGACGGCCAGATGTCGCTCGGGTGGCAGATCCTGATGCCGCCGTTCGACTACGACCTCGGCGACGCCGGCAAGCTCGTGTCCGACGGCTGGATGTTCTGGACGTCGTACAACACCGAGCGCGCGACGGGCAAGCTGGAAGTGACCGCGTCGCAGCGCGACCGTGACTACATCGCCGCCGTCAACTGGCGGGCGGCCGAGGCAGCGATCAACGCCGGCAAGGGCGACCTGATCGGCGGCGTGAAGGTGCTCGACCCGAAGAAGAATCCGGGCATCGTGTACCTGATTCCGTGCAGCAAGTCGCCGCACGGCGTGGACGTGTCGCCCGACGGCAAGTACATCATCGGCTCGGGCAAGCTCGCCGGCATCACGACGGCGTTCAACTTCGAGAAGATCCAGACCGCCATCCGCAACAAGGATTACGAGGGCGAAGAGGACGGCATCCCGGTGCTGAAGTACGACTCGGTCAAGGACGCGGAAATTCCGGTGGGCCTCGGCCCGTTGCACACGCAGTTCGGCCCGAACGGCGAGGCCTACACGTCGCTGTTCGTCGACAGCGCCGTCGCCAAGTGGAAGCTCGGCACCTGGGAAGTGATCGACAAGATCCCGGTGTCCTACTCGATCGGCCACCTGGCCGCGGCCGAAGGCGACACGGTCAGTCCCGACGGCAAGTACCTGGTGGCCCTCAACAAGCTGTCGCACGGCCGGCATCTGAGCGTGGGTCCGGCGCAGCCGGAATCGTCGCAGCTGATCGACATCTCGGACGAGAAGATGAAGCTGCTCTACGACGCGTTCACGGAGCCGGAGCCGCATTACGCGCAGATCGTGAAGGCGGACAAGATCCATCCGATCGAGGTCTATCCGAAGGAAGAGAACCACCATCCGCTGGCGGTGTGGGATGTCAACCAGGCCGGCGTCACGAGAAACGGCAACAAGGTGACCGTGAAGATGGTGGCCGTCCGCTCCACGCTGACGCCGACGTCGTTCGAGGTCAACGAGGGCGACATCGTCACGATCGCGATCACGAACATCGAGCAGACCACCGACGAGCTCCATGGGTTCGGCCTGCTCGACTACAACATCAACGTGATCGTGGATCCCGGCGAGACCAAAACGGTGACGTTCACGGCGAAGAAGGGCGTGTTCCCGTACTACTGCACGAACTTCTGCTCGGCGCTGCATCAGGAGATGCAGGGTTACCTGCTCGTCAAGCCCAGGTAGCCGCGCTGCACCACCAACGTTCGGAACCGGCACGTGACGTGCCGGTTCCGCCTGACCGCCGCGAAGGAGCGCCATGAAGCCGACACTCGCCGATCGATCCGCACGCTTTCTGCACCAGCCGGTCGGATTGTGGCCGCGCGCGCTGCTGGGCCTCGCGGCCGCCTGCGTGCTGGTCATCTACGTCCTGCCGCTCTGGAACCTGACGATGTTCGCGCCCCAGTACCCCGACGGGCTGCGCCTGGACATCTACGACCACACGCTGGCCGGAGGCAACAACGGGCAGGACATCAAGGAAATCAACCTCCTCAATCACTACATCGGGATGCACGATCTCACGGTGGAAGGCTTCACCGAGTTCAAGTGGATGCCGTTCGCGCTGGGCGGCATCGCGCTGATCCTGCTGCGCGCCATGGTGTTCGGCACCGTCAAGGAACTCGTGGATGCGTTCATGGTGTTCATGTACTTCGGCGCCTTCTCGCTCTGGTCGTTCGGCTACAAGCTCTATCAATACGGCCACGAGCTCGCGCCGACCGCGGCCGTCAAGGTGCCGCCCTTCATGCCGCCGATGTTCGGCTATCGCCAGATCGCGAACTTCGAGGTGTACTCGTATCCGCGCGCCGGCACCTACGTGATGGTGGCCGCCATGTCGTCCGTGACGCTGGCGTTGTTTCTCGCGTGGCGTCAACGCGCCCGGCACGCCGCCGCATGAGGCTTCGATGATGTGGGCGGCCGGTCTCGTTGCTGTCGTGGCGCTGCAGGGCGCCGGCGCGCCGCCTGGCGCCCAGGCATCCGATGGCATGGCCATCACGGCCGCGCCGCACCTGGAGGGCCGGCCCGCGCCCGCGGATCTGTCGCCCCTCCAGGCGCGCGTGGATGCGGCGGCGCCCGGCGCCCGCCTGGAAATCGCCTCCGGCACGTATGCCGGCGATCTGGTGCTCGACCGTCCCATTCAGCTCGTCGGCATCGGCCGACCGGTGCTCCTCGGCTCGGGCGCGGGCAGCGTCGTGCGCATCCGCGCGAATGACGTCACCGTTGAAGGCTTCGACATCGACGGCCGGGGCGGCGGGCGCCTGGTCGACGATGCGTCGGGAATTCACATCGCCGGCGAGCGCGCCATCGTGCGCGACAATCACATCACGCGCTGCATCTTCGGGATCTACCTGCGCCAGGCGCACGGCGCGATCGTGGAGCACAACACCGTGCGCGGCGACCGGTCGAAGGATCCGGGCGACCAGGGCTCGGCCATCCATGTCTGGGACACGCAGGCGTTCCGGATCGTGGACAACGACGTGCGGTACTCGCGCGACGGTTTCTACATTCAATCGTCGAACGGCGGATTCATCGCGAAAAACGTGGCGGCGGATCTGCGCTATGGACTGCACTACATGTTCTCGGACGACAACACGTTCGAGGACAACCGTTTCGAGAACGGCGCGGCCGGCGCGGCGATCATGTACTCGCGGCGGATCACGTTCCGGCGAAATCAGTTCCTCCACAATCGCGGATTTGCTTCCGTCGGGCTGCTGCTCAGAACGTGTGACGACATCCTCGCCGAAGACAATTTGATCGCCGATAACGCGCGCGGGGTGTTCATCGAGGGATCCGCGCGCAATACGTTCCGCCGCAACATCATCGCGGAGTCCGACGTCGCGCTGGTGCTGTTCGACTCGATCCAGGGCGCCCGGTTCGAGGGCAACGCGTTCTATGCCAACTTCGCGCCCCTGGAGCTGGTCGGCCGCCGCACCGACACGGTGTTCGATCGCAATTACTGGTCGGAATCCGGCGAACCGGATCTTGACGGCGACGGCGTCCGCGACCGGCCGTTCCGGTTGACCAACGTGTTCGACCACTTCCGCGGAAATCTCATCGCCGCCGATCTGTTCGCCCAGAGCACGGCGGCGGCGGCGCTGGCCGCCGCCGAAGAGACCTTCCCGGTGCTGACGCCGGTGCCCGTGCTCGATCCGCACCCGCTGGTGCGCCCGCCGGCGCTGCCCGATGTGCCACGGCCGCCGCTCGCGGCCGGCGGCGTCGCGCGGCCCGGCGTGTTTCTGTCCGCGCTGATGCTCGCGGCCGGTGTCGTGCTGTTGTCATCGGGCCGGCGCGCACCGGCATGGCGCGGCGGCGGCCGCCCGGAGCATGATCGCGAATGATCGCCTACCGCAGGTTTGCCAAACGTTTCGGCGCGCAAGTCGCCGTCACCGGGCTCACGCTGGACGTGGCGCGCGGCGAGGTGGTCGCGCTGCTCGGTCCGAACGGATCGGGCAAGACGACGTCAATCAAGGCGGCCGCGGGATTGGTGCGGCCGACCAGCGGCGACGTGCTCATCGGCGAACCGGCGCGGCCGGCATCCGAGGCCGCGGCGCGCCGGGCGTGTTCCTTCCTGCCGCAGAAAGTGTCGTTTCCCAACTCGCTCACGGCCGTCGAAGTGCTCGAGTTCTACTGCGCGCTGCGCGGCCGGCCCGCCGCCCGCGCCGCCGACGCGCTCAGCATCGCATCACTCAACGGCGCCAGCCGGCGCGCGGTCGGCACGTACTCCGGCGGCATGACGCAGCGGCTCGGACTGGCCGTGGCGCTGATGGCGGAGGCGCCGCTGCTGCTGCTCGACGAGCCGACGGCGGCGCTCGATCCCGACGGACTGCGCGCGTTCTACGAGCTCATCGAACGCCGCCGCACCACCGGACAGACGGTGCTGTTCAGTTCACATCAGATGGGCGACGTCGAGCGGCTCGCCGATCGCTTTGCCGTGCTCGTGGCCGGTCGGCTCGTCGCCACGTTCACCGGGCGCGAACTCGGCGCGAAGCTCGCGGACCGGGGCGTGATGAAGGTCACGCTCGATCGCCCGCTGCCCGCCGTGTTCGAGGCGGTGCAGCGGCTGGCCCCTGCCGCCGCGTGGGCCGGAGACGCGTTGGTGGTGCCGGGCCCCGCGTCGGCGCGCCCCGCGGTGCTGGATGCGATTCGCGGCGCCGGCGGGATCGTCACCGGCTTAACCGCGGAAGAGGGCCGTCTCGACGAATTCTACCGGGAACTG
>JAKALV010000084.1 GCA_021824055.1 Acidobacteriota bacterium | reverse complement strand
GCCCCTCGGAGAACGCCATTAGGTTCTGTTGCAGCGCGGTGCGCTTGTTCCCGACCGTCATCGCAAACGGATAAGAGCTGTGCGGAATATCGACGCCCCACTCGACGGCGTAACCGGCCGTGAGTTTGACTATCTCAGGGCCGCTGAGACCAAGGTTGGTATCTCCGAGAATCTCGGAGGCGTAGGTCACAAACGTCGCGGAGAGTTGCTGTGCCATCTATTCCCTCCGGATCCGCGGCGCGCGGGCTAGATCACGCCTCACGCACTCAATCTAGATCCTTCGCCAAGCCGTGAAAGGTTACTCTGAATTCGTCATGGACCTCGTCGAAGATCGAGAAGATGCGGTCGAATAGCCGATGTGATCTTCGCGCGTCACTACGCAGACCGGCGAGCGATCCACGCTGCAGAAGTCTGTGTGCCACCGCATTCCGAATGTCGTTCAGATCACCAGCGAGTTTGAGGAGCGTGTCTTTGTTTCTGAACTCGACGCCGTTGCGAAGCATCGCGAGCACTTGGCCGAATGTTTGACGGGGAGGATCCGCGAATTTGATTCGAGTCGGCATAACCGAGACGCAGACGAAGAACTGCCCGTCGGCGATGAGGACCTGCACCAACTGCTCAGCAAGCTGATGAAAGACGACGATGGCGGTAACGTCACCGTCTGCGCTGCGACGCCCGAGCGCCCGAAGGGCGGTGCTCTCCAACCTCTGAGCGAAGTCCGGGTTAGGAAAGGCGGGCCAGGCGTTTGAGTCTCTGAGCCGCGTCCGAAGGTCACGCTCGTACCGTGTGAGAGATGCCATCGTCTTCAGCGGTCTAACTCGGCCGGACCAAACGTCGATAAAATGTGGGATTACAAGTGGGGTGATTGCTCAGAGATGAAATACAAGTCTTTTGTATTCAACTACTTAGAAGAAAAATTTGGCGGAGAGGGTGGGATTCGAACCCACGTGCCGGTTACCCGACAACACGCTTTCGAGGCGCGCCCGTTACGACCACTTCGGTACCTCTCCGTTATTGCTTTTCACACCGAGATTCCCGATTACCCGATGTGCCACATCGACAATCACGATCCCGATGCCTTGCCCGCTTGATCAACTCGGCCGAACTAAAGTTCGGCCCTACGCCGTTCCCGAAAAAACTTCTGCATCAACTCGCGCGACTCCGACGCCAGCACACCGGACACCACCGTCATCCGATGATTGAGCGCCGCGTGTTCGTGCGCGCGCTGCGTGCTGTCCACCGCCCCCGCCTTGGGTTCCGGCGCGCCGTAGACCAGCGTGCCGACCCTCGCGTGCACCATCGCCCCGACACACATGAGGCACGGCTCAACGGTGACATACAAGATCGCCCCGCTCAGCCGGTAGTTGCCCAGCCGCCGGGCCGCGTCGCGAAGCGCCACGATCTCCGCGTGCGCCGTGGGATCCGTGGAGGTAATCGGCCGATTGAATCCCCGGCCCACAATCTCCCCCTCAACCACGACGACGGCCCCCACCGGCACTTCCCCGGCCGCGGCCGCCTCCCCCGCCAATCCGAGCGCGTCACGCATGAATCGTGAATGCTCGGGCACAGGACTTCACATGCTATCAAGGAAGGTGTCAGGGGACCAAGGTACGAGGGTGTCAGGGTGCTGGTGCGAGGGTGCGAGGGTGTCAGGGTGCTGGTGCGAGAGTGCGAGGTGCGAGGGTGCGAGGGCGCGGGTGCTGGGCGTGTGGGCACCTTGGCACCAGCACCCTGGCACCTTGGCACCAGCACCTTCGCACCTTGGCACCAGCACCTTCGCACCCTGGCACCAGCACCTTGGCACCTTGGCACCTTGACACCAGCACCCTGACACCTTCGTACCTTGGCCCCCTGACACCTGTCCTAGAATCTGACCCCGACCTTGATCCTGAAGACCGTCCCGCCCAGGTTCTTCTCGTTGAAGCTGGCGGCCGCGCTGTTGGCGGCCGGCGTGCTGTTGATGGTCCGGTACTGCGCCTCGCCGCCGGCAAAGATCAGGCGCGTGAGCTTGATGTCCACGCCGCCGAACACGCCGAACCCCTTGAGTGTCTCGGACACGTTCTCGCCCGCGTCGGCAAACGTCGACGTCTCCTGATAGTTGAGCAACACGGCCGCCGCGCCGACATACGGCGTGATGCGCGCATTCGGATTGCGCGACACAAACCGCCAGCCGGCGCCGGCCTCGGTCGGCGTCATGTCCAACGTGAGCTTGGTGCCCAGCGGGTAGACCTTCGCATCCACGATCGCCACGCGCTGGCCATCGAGCGACGTCTTCGACGCCGCCACGCGCAGAAACAGGTGCTTCCACACATTGACGATGTCCGCCCCGGCACCGATCGCCCGCATCTGCGACTTGCCGAAGACGGCGTCGAACGACTGGCTGGACGCGATGCTCAGGAAATCGTACGCGCCAAATGCCATGATGCCCGGCCGATCCCGCGCGGGCTTGGTGTTGCCGACCGATCGCGTTTGCGCCAGGGCCGGCGTGGCGAAGACCATGAGTGCGAGAAGAGGAAGGAAACGTTTCATAAAGATCCGCCCTACTTGATGACGCCGACGCCGAAGAGCGCCGCGCGCGGCTGGATAAGCCCGTATCCGAATGCGTTGTCCCGGCCCGAATCGCCGATGTCCTTGGCCGTGCGCTTGATGAGCGCCTCGACGGCCGTCGGCGACGTGATGCCGTGACTCATCATCAGCGCCGCGAGGCCCGCGACGTGCGGCGTGGCCATCGACGTGCCCTGATAGCCGATTTCGGCGTACCGGTCGAAGCGCGGCGTGTAGAAACCCGGCGCGGGATCCTGATCGGTGAAGATCAACGTGGACTGCCAGATGTACGGGGTCCCCGAGGACGCATCGCGCGAATCGCCGCCCGGCGCGGCAATCTCCACATAACTGCCGGTATTCGAGTAGTACGCGCGGTTGCCGGACCGGTTCGTGGCCGCCACCGACATGAGTCCGTCCACGTCGGGCGCATCGGCCGCGGGCCACTCCATGGGATTGCCGGCCTCGTATTCATTGCCGCCCGCCGTCGCCACGAACGCGCCCTTCCCGATCGCATACTTGATCGCATCGAGGATCGTCTGCGACGACTCGTCGCCGCCAAGGCTGAGGTTGATGACCTTCGCGCCGTTGTCGGCCGCGTACCGGATGCCCGACGCGATGTCGCTGTTCAGACACCCGCCGGCATCAAGCGGCGCCTGGCCGCGAATGCCGGCTTTCGACTGCGCGAACTGCACGTCCCAATAGCCGGCGCACACTTTCACGGGCATGATCTTCACGTTGTAGGCCATGCCCGCATCGTCCAGATTGTTGTTCGTGTCCTGGCCGATCGTGCCGCTCACGTGCGTGCCGTGACCGTCCATGTCGAGCACGGTCGTGCTGTCGTTGACAAAATCGTACGGCGCGACGAGCCGGCTCGCCGCCAGATCCGGGTTCACCAGGAACGCAAAACTCTGATTCACGATGGCCGCGCCGTTCCAGTTGGCGAACGTGAAGCTGCCCGTCTGCGTCGTGATGCCCGTGTCGACGATCGCGACGATGATCGAGGGCTTGCCACCGGGCTCGAGATCCCACGCGCGCGTCATGTCGAGCTGAGCGAAGTTCCACTGCCGCGCGGAGAATCCAGGATCGTTCGGTACCGTGGCGCGCGTGTCGAACAGCAGATCGCGCTCGCTCAGCAGGCGGCGGCTGCCCGGCGCGCGCGGCCCGGTCTTGAAGATGTAGTTCGGCTCGGCGTGCTCCACCTCCGGTTGCCGGGCCAGCTGCTCCGCCAGCACGCGCGGGTCGGACTGCGCGTTGTCGCGCACGATCGCCTCGGATCCGCCGATCCATTCAATCGTCCCGTTGGCGCGGAGTTGACTGCGCAACGCGGCGCGCGCCTGGAAGTCGCGAGTGGCCGGCGTGACCGATCTGAAGCGAACCACCACTTCGCCCGGCACGTAGTTGAGATGCCGCGTGGCCGCATCCACCAACCCTTGCGCCTTGGCGGCCGACATCACCGCCCCTTCGGCGGGCCCCTGCGACGTCGTCAACGCCGCCTGTCCGCTCAGCGTGGCAGCAACCAACAGAGATAGAGACACGACCGTGCGCATGATGGCTCCCCTTGTTTGCACGTTATGTGCCAGCACACGCGCGTGTCAATGAGGTCGGTATACTGCGTGCCGTGTCGTCATTAAGGAACACGCCTGATGTTCCGGCCGAGGAAGTGGACGTGATCGGGCTCGGCGAGAACTCCGTGGACCGCGTCATGGTGGTCCCGCGCCTGCCCGGCGCGCCGGGCGCGACGTCGAAAATGCGCGTTGCGTCCGCGGTGCGGTCCGCTGGCGGGCAGGTGGCCACCACCATGGCCGCATGCGCATCGCTCGGCCTTCGCGCCGCTTACGCCGGCGTGGCGGGCGCGGATGACGACGGCCGGTTCATCCGCGAGACGATGGTTGCGCGCGGCGTTGATGTGACGCATCTTTACGCGGTGCTCGGCGCCGTCACGCGCACGGCGCTGGTGCTCGTGGACGCCGCAAGCGGCGAGCGCGTGGTCTTATGGAACCGCGATGCGTTGTTGACGATGACCGCGGATCAGGTTGACGCGATCGACGTGAGCGCGGCCCGGCTGGTGCATGTGGATGACGCGGATCTCGACGCGTCGATCCGCGTCGCGACCGCCGCGAGGAACGCCGGCCGGCTCGTGTGTACCGACATCGATGTGGAGGATGCGGCACACGCCGGCGCCGCGCAGGCTCGCCAGTTGCTCGCGATCGCGACGCATCCCATTCTGTCGGAGCGCGCGCTGGCCGCGCTGAGCGGCGAACACGATCCAGAGCGCGGATTGCGCCGGTTGCGGAGTCACTGCGGCGGCGTGTTGACGGTGACGCTCGGCGCGCGCGGCGCCATGGCGCTCGACGGCGATCGGACGGTGACGGCGCCCGGGTTTTCCGTCACGGCGGTCGACACTACCGGCGCCGGCGACGTCTTTCGCGCGGGCTTCATCGTCGCGCTGCTCGCCGGGCGCCGTCTTCACGACTCGCTGCGCTTCGCCAATGCCGCGGCGGCGGTCAGCTGCACGCGCGTGGGCGCGATCGGGGGCGTGCCGACACTGAAAGAGACAGAGACACTGTTAGCTGGCTATCGGCGATCTGGTTAGCTGGTTATTGGAGTGCGCTATTGCCGCTCCAATAGCCAGCTAACACGACCAGGTCTTAGACGAATGAGGAAATGGTGCGCCCTGCACGACTCGAACGTGCGACCTCCTGGTTCGTAGCCAGACGCTCTATCCAACTGAGCTAAGGGCGCGGGAACACCTGATTGTATAAGGCCGGGAGTGCAAAGTCCAAAGTCTGGATCGTCGCCGCAGGGCTTTCAGCCCTGCGGTCGCGAACCCTGCGGACGCGAGATGCCGAATCCCGCGTCGAGGAAGCCCGGCAGGGAGATCGGCAGGTGTCCGCTGATCGGTGCTTCGCCGGTGAGCGCGCGGACGGCGGCCGCTTCGGCGCCATCGTAGAAGTCGTACGTCAGCAGCATCGCCGGCAAATCCTGCAGGAACATCGCGACGTACGGATTACCGAAGAACGTCGTCACCATCGGCTTCCCGCTGGTGTTGGTCGCGCGCGCGATGTCGTTGAGCAGCTTCGTCACCTGCGGCGCCAGATCCATGCGCCCGCTCCCTGATGACGCGCGCACGAACACCGATACGACGATGGCGTCGTAGCGCGCGGCGGACGCGCGGATCAGATCCAGCTCGGCCGGCGTGGTGCGGTCGCTGACCTCGATCGCGGTGAGCACCGGGAAACGCTGACGCAGTTCCGGAATGAAGGTGCGGCTCGGCGTGGCGATGTGCCAGCCCGAGGGATAGTCGAGCACGCTCAGATACAGCACCGACGAGGTCTTCGGCAGCGTGAGCGGCACCTGGTTGCGCGCGTCCTTGATCAGCGTGATCGATCGCTCGCTCACCTGCTGCGACACCAGGGCATTCGCGCGGCCGCCCACCAGTTCCGCCACGCGGTCGAGCGGCACCAGCTTCTGAACATCCAGCCCGACGCGGGCCTTGGCACGCAGGATGCGTTTGACCGACGCGTCGATACGCGCCATCGGGATCTCCCCCTGCTCCACCGCCGCCTGGATGCCGGCGATCGCCGCCGCGTCATCCGGCGAGTGCAGCACGATGTCGTTGCCGGCCTTGATCGCGCGCACCGCGGCCTCGGCCGGCGTCAGCGCTTTCGAGACGGCGTCCATGCCCATCGAATCGGTGTAGACGAGGCCGTCGAACTTCAGCTCGCCGCGCAGCAGCCCGGTGATCACGTTCTCGCTGAGCGACGAGGGCGCGAAGGCGCCGCTGTCCAGCGCGGGCACCTCGATGTGCGCGGTCATCACCGCGTCGGCGCCGGCCGCGATGCCGGCCTTGAACGGCGGCAGTTCCACCGCGTCCAGCCGCTCGCGCGGGCTGTTGATGATCGGCAGGCCGAGATGCGAGTCGACGTCGGTGTCACCGTGCCCGGGGAAATGTTTCAGCGTGGCCAGCATGCCGCCGGCGTGCAGGCCGCGGATGTAAGCCGACGCCAGTCTTCCGACGGCCTCCGGCACTTCGCCGAACGAGCGCGTGTTGATGACCGGATTGCGCGGGTTGTTGTTGACGTCGGCGATCGGCCAGAAATCCAGCTGCACACCGATCGCGCGCGACTCGACGGCCGTCACGCGCCCCGCGTCGAAGGCGAGCTGCTCATCGCCGGCCGCGCCGAACGCCATCGCCCGCGGAAACAGGGTCGCGCCCTGAATACGAAATCCGAGTCCGGCCTCGAAGTCGCCCGTGTTGAGCATCGGGATTCTCGACAGCGCCTGCAGCCGGTTGAGGATCGACGCCGCGGCCAGCGGCTGCCCGAGGATCACGGAACCCGATGTGTTGTTGAGCAGGGCGCTCGTGGTGCGTTCGCTGCCGCCGAACACGTGAATGCCGCCGACGTGCAGCTCGGTCACCTTCTTCGCGAGCCGCTCGAATGCATCGCTGTCGGTCGGCAGATACGTCGACTCGGTGGAGGTCACGATCAGCTGCCCGATCTTTTCGTCGAGCGTCATGGACTTGAACGTGGCGTCGACCCACTTCTGGGCCGGCTTGTCGACGGTGGCCGGCAGCTCCTGGGCCGAGGTTCGGAGCACGGCGAACGCCACAAGGAGCGCAACGGCGGACTTCTTCACAGTGCCGAGGATTTTACCCTCTTCGCAGATAATCAACTCATGTCAGTACAAGTCCACCGTCAATCTGCGCCGGCGTCGGTCGCGTGCTTCGTGCTGACGGTCAGCGACAGCCGCACGCTCGATACCGACAAGAGCGGCGCGACGATCGCGGATCTGCTGCTGGAGGAAGGGCACACGATCGCCGGCCGGGCGATTGTTCGCGACGATGCCGCGGCGGTGGCCGAGGCGGTGCGGCAGCAACTGAGCGGCCCGGCGGGGGCGATCATCACCACGGGCGGCACCGGGATCGCGCCGCGGGACAACACATACGAAGCCGTGACCGCGCTGTTCGACAAGCGGCTCGACGGCTTCGGCGAGTTGTTCCGCATGCTGAGCTACGACGTGATCGGCTCGGCCGCGATGCTGTCGCGCGCCTGCGCGGGCGTTGCGCAGGGCAAGGTCATCTTCGTGCTGCCCGGGTCGACGCCGGCGGTCAAGCTGGCGATGGCGCGGCTGATCCTGCCGGAGCTGACGCACATTGCCGGCGAACTCAACAAGGGTACGTAGCCGGCGGGCCTTGAAATCCATGCGTCCATTCACGTCCACGATTCCTTTTGCCGACGCGCTGAAGCTGGCGCTCACGGCCACCGCGCCGCTCTCGCGGACCGAGCATGTCGCGTTGTCGGCCGCGGACGGGCGCGTGGTTGCGCACGACGTGGTCTCACCGCTGGATGTGCCGCCGTTCGATCGCGCCGCCATGGACGGCTACGCGGTGCGCAGCGAGGATCTGTCCGGCGCGGGCGCCCACGCGCTCACGTGCGTGGGCCGCGTCTTCACCGGCGAGGTCCTCGCGCGGACGCTCGCGCCCGGCGAGTGCATCGAGATCGCCACCGGCGCGCCGGTCCCCGCGGGCGCAAACGCCGTGGTGATGGTGGAAGACACGGACCGGCGCGACGCGCGTGTCACCTGTCGCGCGGCGGTCACGCCGGGCCAGAACATCGGCCGGCGCGCGGCCGATATCCGCATCGGCGACGCGGTGGTGTCACGCGGCCAGGTGTTGACGCCGAGCCGCATCGGCGCGCTGGCCGCCACCGGGCACACCTCCGTCGAGGTGCTGGCGCGGCCATCGGTCGCGATCCTCTCGACCGGCAACGAAGTGGTCGAACCGGGACAGCCGCTCGCGCCCGGGCAGGTCTACGACATCAACCGCTTCACGCTCGAATCGGTCGTGCGGCGCCACGGCGGCATCGCGATCGCGCTGCCCGCCACGGGCGACTCGATCGACGAATTGAAGCGCATGCTCGACACCGCGTCGGCCAACGACCTGATTGTCTTTTCCGGCGGCAGCTCGGTCGGCGAGCGCGATCTGGTGCGCGACGTCATCGCCGCGCGCGGCCAGATGCTGTTTCACGGCATCGCGGTCAAGCCCGGCAAGCCCACCGCGTTCGCGCGGATCGGCGCGTCGCTGTTTCTCGGCATGCCGGGCAATCCGACGTCGTGCCTGTCCAACGCCTACATCCTGCTCGTGCCCATCCTCCGCCAGCTCGCGGGACTGCCCGCCTGGGAACCGCGCACCATCACCGTTCCCCTCGCGCGACGCATCGTGTCCACGACCGACCGGCACCAGTTCTACACGATGCGGCTCGTCGACGGCCGGGCCGAACCCGCGTTCAAGGGCTCGGGCGACATCACGTCGATGGCGAATGCGGACGGGTACGTGGAAATCCCCGCCGCGACGGAGTCAGTCGAGGCGGGGACGATGGTGACAGTGACATTGTTCTAGCATCGGCAATTGCCAATCGATAATCGGCAATCTTCGATCTCCAATCGCGGAATCGGGAAATCGCAGATCGAGAATCCGGAAATCGATAATCGAAAGTCGAAAGTCAGCCGTCGACGTCGACAGTCGTCGCCCTCTCAATTCCCGATTACCGATTCCAGATCTGCGATTCCCGATTCCCCAATTATCGATCGACGATTGCCAATTTCAAATTGCCGATCGTCGATGCGCTGGACGCGGTGAACGCGCGCCCTATTTGAGTCGCGCGTTCACCGCGTCCCAGTTGATGACGTTCCACCAGGCCGCGAGGTAGTCGGGCCGGCGATTCTGGTACTTCAGGTAGTACGCGTGTTCCCACACGTCGATGCCGAAGATCGGCGTCTTGCCTTCCATGATCGGGTTGTCCTGATTCGCGGTGCTCTCGACCGCGAACTTGCCGCCGCTGTGGACGAGCCACACCCAGCCGCTGCCGAAGCGCGAGGCGCCGCCCTTGTTCATCTGCTCCTTGAACGTGTCGAAGCTGCCGAACGCGCCCTTGATGGCGTCGGCGATGGCGCCGGTCGGCGCGCCGCCTTTACCCGGTCCCATGATTTCCCAGAACATCGTGTGGTTCACGTGGCCGCCGCCGTTGTTGCGCACGGCCGTGCGGATGCCTTCGGGAATGGCGCTGAGGTTTCGGATCAGATCCTCTGCGGACTTGCCGGCCAGATCCTTGTGGCCTTCGAGCGCGGCATTGAGGTTGGTGACGTACGCGTTGTGGTGCTTGTCGTGGTGAATCTGCATCGTCTGCGCGTCGATGTGCGGTTCGAGCGCGGCAAAATCGTACGGCAGAGCCGGAAGTGTGTGAGCCATGTGCCTCTCCTGTTCCCGCGGACCTACCGGCCTGCGGCTATGAAACGTGTGCGGTGATTCGATTGTAGAACGTATCGCGCTCGACCGGCACGCGGCCGGCCGTGGTGACGAGCCGCTCGATGGCCGCGGGGGTCATCGCGAGCGGCGTGCGCGAGCCGGCCATGTGGTAGATGCGCTCTTCCTGTACCGTGCCGTCCAGGTCGTTCGCGCCGTACCAGAGGGCGATCTGCGCCACGTCCACGCCCGTGGCCACCCAGAACGCCTTGATGTGCGAGACGTTGTCGAGCATCAGGCGCGAGACCGCAATGGTACGCAGCGTGTCGGTCGCCGACGGCGCGGGCAGCTTGCGCAGCTGGTTGCCGTCGGGGTGGAACGCCAGCGGGATGAACGCCTGGAAGCCGGCGGTCTCGTCGTTGAGGGCCCGGACGCGCAGCATGTGGTCCACGCGCTCCTCGAAGGTCTCGATGTGCCCGTACAGCATCGTGACGTTGGTCTTCATTCCCACGCCGTGCGCGATGCGGTGAATCGCCAGATACCGGTCGGCGTCGCACTTGTCGTGCGCGATCTTCAGCCGCACGCGCGGCGCGAAGATCTCCGCGCCGCCGCCCGGCAGCGAGTCGAGACCCGCGGCCATCAGCGCGCGCAGCACCTGCTCGTCCGTCATCCCGTACAGATCCGCGAAGAACGCGATCTCCACGGCCGTGAAGCACTTCAGGTGGATCTCGGGCCGGATCGCCTTCAGGCCTTTCAATAGATCGGTGTAGTACGAAAACGGCAGATCCGGGTGCAGGCCGTTGACGACGTGCACTTCGGTGAGCGGCTGGTCCTTGCGCGCGCGCAGTTTGTCAAAGACCTGCTCGAGCGTCATCGTGTACGCCTCGGCGTCTCCGGGCTTCAGCCGCGCGAACGAGCAGAACATGCACGACGCCACGCAGACGTTGGTGGCTTCGAGCCGCAGGTTGTAGTTGTAGTAGGTGGTGGCGCCGTGCCGTTTTTCGCGCTCGCGATTGGCGAGCCGCCCGACTTCATGCAGGTCCGGATGCGTGAACAGCGCGACGCCGTCCTCGAATGTCAGGCGCTCGCCGGCGTCGAGCTTCGCCGCGATGTCACCGAACACCCATCACCTGCAATCTGAGCGTGCGCGTGCGCGGACCGTCGAGTTCCGCCATCAGAACCCGCTGCCAGGTGCCGAGCACGAGCTCGCCGCCGCTGATCTGCAGCGTCACGCTGTGGCCGAGCAGCAGGGCGCGCAGGTGCGCATCCGCGTTGGCGCGCGCGCAATCCGAGAACTTGGGATCGTTGTGCAGCCACACGTCGTGGCTGTCGACCGCCTGCTCGAGAAACTTCTTGAGATCCGACAGCAGCGCCTGCTGCACTTCGTTCATGAAGAGCGTGCACGTGGTGTGCATCGAGAAAACGTGGAGCGTGCCCTCGCGAACCGGAAACTCCCGCGCGGCCTTCATGATCAGGTCGGTGACGTCGCGCAGCTCCAGACGCTCGCGCGTTTCGACCTCGAACGACCGGCTCTGCACCACCAGCGGGCCGCTCGCCACCGCGGACGCCGCGACAGGCTGTTCGCGCACGGTGACGATCGAACG
>JAKALV010000416.1 GCA_021824055.1 Acidobacteriota bacterium | reverse complement strand
GTGCGCGTCCTCGACGTAGTGCGCGAGCACGGCGGCGAGATACCGCACGTTGTCGGCCGCGTACGACGGCGTGCCGCGCTGCATGTCGCCGAACGCGCCCACCATCTTGTTGAAGATCTCCTCGGTACGCCAGGGCAGGCGGCCGTTCTTGTTGGCCAGGTCGGCGCCGTACTTCTTCACCACCGCGTCCCACTCGCGCGGCACGCCGGCAAAGGGCGCCGGCTCGCCAAAGCCGTCGAAGTCGAGGAAGTGATTCGGATCCTCGTTGCCCAATCGTCCGCTCAGGTCCGGCACGCGCCACAGATCCGGATCCACCGAATGCTCCGTGATGAAATCCGCGCGCGCCATGAAGAACGGCTTCACATCGGCCGGCAGTCCGTCGATCGCGCGCCGCGTGATCAGGCGATGCACGTCCATGCCCCACGCCGACACGCCCGCCTGCAGCCCCAGCAAGGCCACACCCACCGCCGCCACCGCCAGCTTCTTCATGGCCACATGCTAGCATTCCCGGACGATGTCGTCCCCGTTCTCGCGCGCGGATGTCGCGCGCATTGCCGCGCTGGCGCGTCTCGAACTCACCGAGACCGAGCTCGACCTGTTTTCGCGCCAGCTCGGCGGCATTCTCGAATACGCGCAGTCGATCCGGCAGGTCGACACCGCCGGCGTCCCGCCGTACGCGTCCACGCTGCCGGGCGAACCCGGCGACGCCCTCAGAGACGATGTCGCGACGGCGTCGCTGTCGCGCGAGGACGCGTTGAGCAACGCGCCGCAGGGCGACCGCGCGGCCGGCACGTTCGTCGTGCCGAAGGTGATCGGCTGATGTCGATCTCATCGGCGATTGACGTGCGCGACGCGATCGCGCGGGGCGAGCGAACGGCCACCGACGTGTGCGAAAGCAGCCTCGCGCGCATCGATGCCGTGGACGCGGCCGGGCCGGCGCTGCACGCGTTTCAAACCGTGATGGCTGATCGCGCGCGCGCCCGAGCCGCCGCGCTCGATCGCCTGCCCGCGCCCGCCGGTCCCCTGCACGGCGTCCCCATCGCGCTCAAAGACAACATCGTCGTCCGCGGCGTGGTCGCCACGGCCGGCTCGCGGATGCTCGAGACGTTCGTCTCGCCGTACGACGCTACGGTCGTCGAGCGCCTGGAAGCCGCCGGCGCCGTGATCATCGGTAAAACCACGTGCGATGAATTCGCGATGGGGTCGTCCACGGAGAACTCGGCCTTCGGCCCGGCGAAGAACCCGGTCGATCCCACGCGCACGCCGGGCGGTTCGAGCGGCGGATCGGCGGTGGCCGTCGCGGCGGGCATGACGCCGGTGTCCCTCGGGTCGGACACGGGCGGATCGATTCGCCAGCCGGCGGCACTGTGCGGCATCACGGGACTCAAGCCCACCTACGGCCGCGTCTCGCGCTACGGCCTGATCGCCTTTGCGTCGTCGCTCGATCAGATCGGCCCGCTGGCCACGACCGCGCGCGATGCGGCGCTGGTGCTCGAGACGATTGCCGGCCACGATCCCCGCGACGCCACGAGCGCGCGGCTGCCGGTGCCGTCGTTCACCGGCGCGCTCACCGGATCGGTGGCGGGCATGCGGATCGGCGTGCCGTCGAGGTTGCTGGAACAGGGCGTCGATCCCGAGGTGCGGCAGGCATTCGACGCGACCGCCGCGATGCTCGGCGCCTACGGCGCCACGATCGTTGACATCGAGCTGCCGCACAGCCGGCACGCGATCCCAGTGTATTACCTGCTGGCTACCGCCGAGGCGAGCGCGAACCTGGCGCGGTACGACGGTGTGCGGTACGGCCGCCGCGCGCCGGGCGCCGGATCGCTTGCGCAGATGTACGAGGCGACGCGCGGCCGCGGCTTCGGCGCGGAAGTGAAGCGCCGCGTCATGCTCGGCACGTACGTGTTGAGCGCGGGCTACTACGACGCCTACTACCTCAAGGCGCAGCAGGTGCGGACGCTGATTCGGCGGGATTTCGATGCGGCGTTCGCCGCGGTCGACACGATCCTGATGCCGACCAGCCCGGTGCCGGCGTTCCGTTTCGGCGAGCGGCTGGCGAATCCGCTGCAGATGTACCTCGCGGACGTGTTCACGGTGAGCGCAAATCTCGCGGGGATTCCCGCGGTGAGCGTACCGTGCGGCGCCACGCGCGCGGGTCTGCCGATCGGCGCGCAGTTTCTGGGAAAACCGTGGGACGAAGCGTCGATCCTCAGATGCGCTGACGCCTGCGAGCGGCTTACGTCTCGCGCGTAACCGGCTCCGGCGGCAGTACGTATTCCACCATCCGCTGCTTCACTTCTTCCATCGCCATCCGCTCGAGCTTGTGTGGCGTGGGCCGCCCTTCGGAGCGGTCGATGCGCGCGAGCGCGCCGGCGCGCAATTGCTTGGCGCGCATGGCGGCGACGTCAACGAACAAAAAGCGGCTGGTAATTTCGGGCGCCGGTTCCGCAGGTATGCGCGGAAGGTGAACCACCGGCACGGCAGGCGTCACGGGCAGATCATCGAGGGGGTCGGACATGGCGAGTCAAGAGTAACAAACACTTACCGGAAGGTGACAAGGGGGCAGGGTGTCAGGGCGCCAGGGTGCTGGTGCCAAGGTGCCGGCGTGCCAGTAGGGC
>JAKALV010000083.1 GCA_021824055.1 Acidobacteriota bacterium | reverse complement strand
GCGGCTGGTGCAGTTCGCCGATCGCGTGAAGGGCAGTGGCAAGAAGCGCGAGCTGGATCTGACCTGGCGCGAGAAACCGGTGGAAGAGCGCCTGTCGTTCGCCCTCGTGCACGGCGTCGTCGACTTCATCGAGGTCGATGCCGAGGAAGCGCGCGTGAAGCTGGGCCGGCCGCTGAACGTGATCGAAGGCCCGCTGATGGACGGCATGAAGACGGTCGGCGACCTGTTCGGCGCCGGCAAGATGTTCCTGCCGCAGGTCGTCAAGAGCGCGCGCGCGATGAAGCGCGCGGTGGCGTACCTTGAGCCGTTCATGGAGGCCGAGAAAGTCGAGCTCCAGGCTGAAAACGCGCGCCGGGCCGAGCAGCAGCTCGACCAGCTCGTGAGCACCGAACGCCAGACCGCCGGCCGCGTATTGCTCGCCACCGTGAAGGGCGACGTCCACGACATCGGCAAGAACATCGTCGGCGTGGTGCTGGGCTGCAACAGCTACGAGGTGATCGACCTGGGCGTGATGGTGCCGCTCGACCGGATCCTGTCGGAGGCGAAGGCCCGCAACGTCGACATCATCGGCCTCAGCGGCCTGATCACGCCGTCGCTCGACGAGATGGCTTACGTGGCGAAAGAAATGGAGCATCGCGGCGTGACGACGCCGCTGCTGATCGGCGGCGCCACCACGAGCAAGCAACATACGGCGGTGAAGATCGCGCCGGAGTATTCGGGCGCCACCGTGCACGTGCTCGACGCCTCGCGGGCGGTGGACGTGGTGTCGAGCCTGCTGAGCGATCGGCTGCGCGACGACTTCGTGGCGAGGACGCGCGCGGATCAGGAGCGGCTGCGCGAGCAGCACGGGCAGAAGCGGGAGAAAGCGCTGCTGACGCTGGCCGGCGCGCGCGGCAATCATCTGCGCACCGACTGGGACACGCTGTCCGTCCCCGTCCCGTGGTTCGTCGGCCACCGCATCATCAGCGACCAGCGGCTCGAAGAGCTCGTGCCGTTCATCGACTGGACGTTCTTCTTCTCGGCGTGGGAACTGAAGGGCCGGTATCCGGCCATCTTCGACCATCCGGAGTACGGCGCGCCCGCGCGCGAGCTGTACGATCACGCGCAGGCGCTGCTGCAGCGCATCATCAGGGAACGAAAGCTCCAGGCGCGCGCGGTCTACGGATTCTGGCCGGCCAACTCCGACGGCGACGACATCGTGGTCTACAAAGACGATGGCCGGAAGGAAGAGCTGACGCGATTCCACATGCTGCGCCAGCAGGAGCCGAAAGCCGACGACAAGCCGAACCGCTCGCTGGCTGATTTCGTCGCCCCGATCGCATCGCGGGTGCCCGACTACATCGGGGCGTTTGCGGTGACGGCCGGCATCGGCGTCGATGCGCTCGTGAAGGAGTTCGAGGCGCAGCACGACGACTACAACGCGATCATCACCAAGGCGCTGGCGGACCGGCTGGCGGAGGCCTTCGCCGAGTTTCTGCACAAGAAGGTGCGCGAGGAATGGGGCTACGGCGCCGGCGAACAGCTCAGCGCCGAGGATCTGGCCGCCGGCAACTACCGCGGCATCCGTCCGGCCTTCGGCTATCCCGCGTGCCCGGACCACACGGAGAAGGCGGCGCTCTTCAACCTGCTCGGCGCGCCGAACCTTGGCATCAAACTGACAGAAAATTTCGCGATGACCCCGGCCGCGTCCGTGAGCGGCATCTACTTCAGCCATCCCGACGCGAAGTACTTCAGCGTGGGCCGCATCGGGCGCGATCAGCTCGCGGACTACGCCAGACGGAAGGGCATGACAGTGGCGGAGGCTGAACGATGGTTGGGGCCGAATCTGTAAAGAGCCTCTGTTAGCTGGCTATTAGATTGCGCAGTCCAATAGCGAGCTATTGGATCTGGCAATTCAATGACCAACAACCAGCTAACAAGTAACCAGCCGTCCTGGTGATTCCCCGGACCTGAAGGTCCGACCGACCTTCAGATTCGGCCGAACCTGGTCATGGCCTGATCGTCCTCACGCCAAACACGGGCGCGATTCTGCCGTTGCCGTTCGCCTGGAACTTCACCGTCACCTTGGCCTTGCCGCTGATCAGCGCCGCGGGGATCGCGTACTGCGCGTCGTAAAAACCTGTGGCGTTGGGATTCGGCGTGAACTTCGCGATCGAGGTGCCGTCGATGAGGATGTCGAAGTTGCCGTTGGCCGGGCCGAGGCCGGGATCGTTGTAATAGGTCACGATGACGGCCATCGCGGCTGCCGGATCGACGGCCATGTCAAATGAGAACCAGCCGGTACCGGCGCGATTCGCGCGGCCGCCGGCGCGGCCCACCGGCCGCTGTTCCGGATTGCTCTGGTAGTTGAAGTTGCGTTCCGGCTGCATCTCGCCGGGCTGAACGAAGGCCAGCGTCGCCGCCTCCATCTTGCGCACGCGCTCGCGTTCGGCCGCAATGCCGGCGGCCTTCGCGTCGAATTCCGCCGGCGTCAACACGTCGAAGTAGATCGAATACGTGCGCCGCTGCGTGCGGTAGAAAGGCGCCAGCATCACGTCGCCCGCCGCGGCCGGCTCTGCGGGATCGCGGGCCACGGACTTGACCATGAAATTGCCGGGGCGCGTGGCATCCGGCATGATCCAGTCCGTCAGCGCCTTGTCGGCGCCGACCAGCACGGGCGCCGTCAGCGGTGACGCCGGCGTGTCGGCGCCACGCCGGGGTTCACGCCGCGGACCGAGGTTGCCGGCCAGCGCGAGCGGGCCCCACATGATGGCGGCGACCGTCGGGTTGTCGGACGCCCGCTCCAGGCGCAGCGACTTCGGCAGCGTCAGCTCCACCACGTCGCCGTTCTTCCACGTGCGCGAGAGTTCCACGAAGACGCTGTCGTCGGCGTTCTGGCCCTCGTTGCCCGGCGCGTTGTTGCGGCCGGCCGCCGCGCCGCCGCTCAGTGTGGCCATCGACGGCTGCGCGATCGCGGCGCCGTTCACCGCCACGGCGAAGCCGTCGCCCGCCCAGTACGGACGACGCACCGCGAGCGTGAACGCCTTCGGCGCGGGCAGGGCGAGCGTGATCTTTGCCGTGTCGCCATCCGGGAACCCCGTCTCCATCTTGAGCTTCACGCCGCCGAGCGCGAACGCCGCCGTCGATGGCGCGAACAAGTTCACCCAGATCGTGCCGGCGTTCTCGTAGTACAGGCCGTCGCCATGCAGCGCGTGGCTTTCCATGCCCGAGCCGACGCAGCACGTGAAGTCGCGCTGCATGTTCTGGTATTCCTGCTGCACGCCGCGGCCCACGGGCACCATGTACGACGTGGCGCCGTTCTCCGGATCGATCGACGCCAGGATGTGATTGAACAGCGCGCGCTCGTGAAAGTCCGCGTAGTGCGCGTCGGGACGCAGTGAAAACAGCCGCCGCGTCAGCTTCAGCATGTTGTACACGTTGCAGGTTTCCGCCGTGCGGCCGTCCACGCGCCCGGCAATCACGTCCGGCGGCCCGAAGTACTCGGACAAACCATGTCCGCCCGTGGCGTAGCTGTGATGCTGCACCACGCGGTCCCAGAAGAATGATGACGCGATGATGTCGCCCGTGTCGCCGGTGTAGCCGTAGCGCGCGGCCGAGCCGATCAGTTTCGGAATCTGGCAGTTGCCGTGCTTGCCCGAGAGATTGTCCTGGTGCCGCTTCAACTGGTCGGTGAACGCGCGGTGCTCGAAGCGGTAGCTGAGCTTGAGCCACCGCCGGTCCCCGGTATCCGAGTACAAGTCCGCGAGTACCTCGTTCATGCCGCCGTGCTCGGTGTTGAGCATCTTCTGCACTTGCGCGTCGGTGAGCGGCTTGAGCACACCCTCGGCCCACGCCGCGAACTTCACTTCAAGCGCGAGCGCGGTCGTGTTGCCCGTGTGCCGGTACGCATCGCGCAAGCCGGCGTAGGTCTTGTGCAGCACGTACCACGGCGACCACAGGCCGTTCAGGTCGAAACCGCCGGAGCGGATGTCGCCACGCGACACGGCCGCAAACGCCTCGCGGCCATTCTCGAGCGCGCCCAGATACCCGTCGCCGTTCTTGTCCTGCACGATCTTCATCTCGCCGACGACGTAATCCGCGCGCTGCTTGAAGCGCGGATCGCCGGTGGCCTGATACATCAGGCTGACCGCGGACAGATGATGTCCGGCGATGTGGCCCGTCAGATTCCGTCCCGGGCCGTCCCATCCCGTGTACGGTTCAGCCTTCTTCTCGAGACCGGCGCGCACGCGGTAGAACGCCATCATCCGGTCGGGATCGAGCGACAGGAGATACGTGGCTGTCACGTCCTGCGCGGTCTTGAGCGGGCCGCCGAGGAGCCGCACCTTGCCGAGCGGGACCGGCCGCGCCTGCAGCATGCGTGTTTCGAAGGCACGCACCGCCGGAAACTCGGCCTGGCCGGCCTCGGCCGCGATCGCGCCGAGCCCGAACGGCCGCAGCGTCAACGCGGACGCGGCGGTGGCGGATACCTGCAGGAAGTCGCGGCGGGATTTGGACATGCGAGAGAGTGTAGTCCGTGCCTATGATGGAACCAAGGAGGGGCTATGACCCCGAATCTTGGCAAGGAAGTGCGGCTGTCGATGGCGTTCGCCGATGCGCTCGAGCGCACCCGGGCGGCCCTGAAGGCCGAAGGCTTCGGCATCATCACCAGCGTGGATGTTCAGCAGACCTTTCGCGAAAAGATCAACGCCGAGTTCCGTCCGTACGTGATTCTCGGCGCGTGCAATCCGCCGATGGCGCACAAGGCGCTGACCGCGCTGCCCGAGATCGGTCTGCTGCTGCCGTGCAACGTCACGGTTGAAGAGGAAGCCCCTGGACGGATCATCGTACGTCTCGTGAATCCGTCGTCCATGCTCGGCGTGAACGGCATGGCGGACGTCGCGGCCGTGCGCGAGGTGGCCGCGGACGCGGAAACGCGCCTGGCCCGCGTGGCCACGTCACTCGAACGGCCGGAAACCAAGTAACCGTGAAGGACGTGAAGAACGTGAAGACGGTCTTTCAAAGAGCTTTTTGAAAAACCGTCTTTGCTTCACGTTCTTCACGAACTTCACGGTTGATTATTTGTTCGTAGGCGGCGGGCTTCAGCCCGCCGCGAACTAATGCCCGCCCGGCATTTCGAGCCCTGACAGCCACGCGGTGAGCGCGAGCACCACGAACACGGCGATCGTCACTTCAGCGATCACCACGCGCAGCCGCGGCCCGCGCCAGTTGACGAAACCCAGTGCGCCGACGATGAGCGTGGCGGCAATTTTGGCCGTCAGCACGCGTCCGTAGTCGGTCGTCCAGAACGTCGAGAGCGGCCGCATGTGGATCCACGCGAGCGCCGCGCCGGAGATCGCGATCAACGCCGCTCCGGTGAACGCGATCGGCGCGAATCGACGGAGCGACGCGAGCAGGGCCGGCGGATCGGCGCGGCCCGCGAGCGCCACTACGGCGAGCGAGCCGATCCACGTGCCCGCGCCGAACACGTGCACCCGATGCCAGAACAGAATGACCGCGTCGTGCGTGCCGCCGTGCCCGATCAGCGGCACCATCGCGGCCACGCCCAACGCCGAGAAGCCGCTCGCGAAGATCCACGCGCGCGGATTGCGCGTCGCCACCGTGAGCACGACCGCCGCCGCGACCGCGGCCGTGGCCAGCCACGTCCAGTGCAGTCCCCACAGCGTGATCGACAGCATCGTCCAGAGGTTGGCCGGATCGCTGTAGCCCTCGACGCCGAACCAGGCGTAGAGCTGGGCGGCGATGACGAAGAGCGACGACAGCACCAACGCCCACGCCGCGTTCCGTCCGATCCGCATCACGCGCGGGTTCGCGGGGTACGCGAGCAACGTGGCGCCGAACGAGCCCGTGACGCCGAGCGCGCTGGCGAGCAGCGCCCAGCGGGCGAACGTCATGTCTACCTGGCCGCCACGCTGAAAGCGATCTCGCCCGACTGCACGTGGCCGTCGTCGCCCGCGCCACGCCAGTGAATGACGTACGGGCCGGGCGCGAGGGGCGCGACCGGGTCAACGTACATCGACTTGTCCTTCGTCACGATCACGGTCTTCGAAACGGCCACGTCCTTCTGGCCGGTTGTCAGGGTCAGATGGCTCACGCCGGCGGCCGGCAGTTGCGAGAACCACAGCTGCAGCCGCGCCGGCGGCGTGGTCAGCGCGGCCTTGTTGGCCGGCGTGCTGCGAAGCAGTTCGAAATGGAAGAAGGCGCTGGGCGCGGCCAGCCACACGGAGACCGCCACAAGAAGTAAGGCGATTCGATTGCGCATGTAGAAAGTATAGGATGCCTTGCTCCCGTGTGGCGGGAAAGGCCGAAGCCTGAACCCCGAACCCGTCACCCTCCCGAACGACTATCATTGCGCCGGGCCTATGGGACTGCATCCCGACTTCCCTCGTTCACCGTACGCGCCGCTTGTTCCATCGCAGCGGTGGTTTCCTGCTGACGAAACCCTGCGGGCGACGGCGTACGACCGCCTGTTACCACCGCTTGTCGCAAAGATTCGACAGGAGGTCTACAACTGGCGAACCGCCGGCTATGTCGGCGCGTCCGCGACATCGAAGAGCTTGCTGAACTGGTGGTTTGAACGGGAACACCTGCTCGAACAGGCCGACGGCAGCCTGGAACCATTTCGCTACTACTTCGCACAGCGCGAAGCGGTGGAAACGCTGATTTGGCTCTACGACGTCAAGAAGGCGCGCGATAAATACGACCTGATCCGGTTTGATGCGTCCGGCGCAGTGTCCTCGGGCATGTTCGCCGAAGATTGGCCGCGCTACGTTCTCAAGATGGCGACGGGGTCCGGCAAGACGAAGGTGCTGTCGCTGCTCCTGGCATGGAGCTTCTTCCACAAGCTCTACGAGCCGGACTCGACACTGGCTCGAAACTTCCTCGTCATCGCCCCGAACATCATCGTCCTCGATCGCCTTCGCGCGGACTTCGACGGGTTGAAGATCTTCTTCAATGACCCCATTCTCCCCGACAACGGATTCGACGGACGCAACTGGCGCGATGAGTTTCAGGTCACGCTGCACATTCAGGACGAAGTGCGCGCCGTGAGGGAGACCGGAAATATCTTCCTGACGAACATTCACCGCGTGTTTCTTGGCGATGTGCGCGAGCCGTCGCTTGAAGACGATGACCTGAGCGACTACTTCCTTGAGCCTTTTGGGCGGAAGCCTTCGGGCAAGACAACCGATAGCAAGGTTGATCTCGGCGAGATCGTTCGTGAGATCAACGAGCTCGCCGTATTCAATGATGAGGCCCACCACATCCACGACGAGAGGATGGCGTGGTTCAAGTCGATTCAAGACATTCACCACCGGCTCCTGCAGCGCGACGGCAAACTCGCCTTGCAGGTGGACGTCACCGCGACGCCACGCCATGACGACGGCTCGATCTTCATTCAAACGGTGTCGGATTATCCGTTGGTGGAAGCCATCCACCAGAACGTCGTGAAGCACCCGGTTCTCCCTGACGCTGCCAGCCGCGCTCGCCTGAGTGAAGCGACCAGCGCAATCTTCTCCGAGCGCTACGACGACTACCTCCGCCTCGGTATCGAGGAGTGGCGCAAGAGCTACGCAGAGCATCAGGCCCTCGGCAAGAAGGCGGTGCTCTTTGTCATGGTTGACGACACGAGGAACTGCGACGAGGTTGGCGCGTACCTTCAGAAGATCTGCCCCGAGCTTCAGGATGCGGTACTGGTCATTCACACGAAGAACAACGGAGAGATATCCGAAGCGGCCAGCGGCAAGAAGCAAGAAGAACTCGAAGAACTGCGAAAGCAGTCGAACGAGATCGACTCTCTGAAGTCGCCCTACAAGGCCATCGTGTCCGTCCTGATGTTGAAAGAGGGCTGGGACGTCAGGAACGTCACGACGATCGTTGGACTTCGTGCGTACTCGTCGCAGAGCAATATCCTGCCAGAGCAGACCCTCGGCCGAGGTCTGCGCCGCATGTACTTCGGTTCTGATGAACAAGAAACGGTTTCCGTCATGGGCACCTCGGCCTTTATGGATTTTGTTGAGTCGATCCAGAGCGAAGGCGTTACGTTCGAGCGTGTCCCCATGGGCGCCGGCGTCGACGGTGGCCGATCCCAGATCGTGGTCGAAGTTGATTCCGCGGACACGGCGAAAGACATCGACGCACTCGATATTCCCCTGCCGCGGTTGACTCGACGATTTCACAGGGACTTCAAGGATCTCGATGCGCTCGATCCGGCAGCTCTTGGTAACAAGCGTCTGCCGCTGAAGGCATTCTCCGAAGAGCAAACGCGCAAGATCGTCTTCAAGCTGATGCTTGAAGACGAGACGCACCACACGATCCAGCTCGATGGCGCCGGGCTGACGGACTACCGAGCGGTCGTCGCGTTCTTCGCCCGACAACTGCTCAAGGATCTGCGGCTGGTCGGCGGCTATGACGTGCTCTACTCAAAGGTGAAAACCTTCATGCGCGAGTGTCTGTTCGAAGGCTCGCCGGTCAACCTGGAAGATCCGGTTATCCTGAGGAACCTCTCTGAACCGGAGGCGGGCAAGATTCTCTACGATGCGTTCAAGGCGAGCATCAACGCGCTGACGATTCAGGAATCGGGCACCACGCGCGTCGAATACTGGATCCGGCTCAAGGAGATGCGACCGTTTCGCACAGAGCGCCGTGCGTCCCTGCCGTCGTCCAAATGCATCTTCAACAAGACGCTGGGGGAGCCGAATTCAGGGGGGTTCGAGTTGTCGTTTGCTGCGTTCCTGAACGATGCCTCCGATGTCACCGCTTTCGCCAAGAACTACCTGGCTGTTGGATTCAAGCTCGACTACGTGAAGGCCGGCGGCGATCTCGCCAACTACGTTCCGGACTTCATCGTCCGCACGGCTGACGGAACGGTGTGGATCATCGAGACGAAAGGCCGGGCTGAAATCGATGTACCGCAGAAGATGAGTCGCCTGCGACAGTGGTGCGAAGACGCCACGGCCGCCACGAAGGCGGACGGTCAGTCGGGCAAGACCTACCGATTCATCTACGTCGATCAATTGGGCTTCGAACGGGGTGTGCCGCCGAAGACCCTCGCTGGCCTCGCGGCGAGCTTCACTGAGTATCAATCCTGATCATGGCTGACTACGAACTCACCGACGCCGAGAAACGCGACCTTACCAAGCTGATCTCCGAGGGCAAGTCGTTGCCCGAGAAGTATCGGTTCTGAGCTTGACCCGATTCCGTGGACACTTTCCGAGAGGCGGATACGATGTCCAGAATGGGATCAACCAAGTCAGGCCGACGCGCACGACGACAGTTCACGGAGGAGTTCAAAGTGGGGGCCGTACGACTGGTCCTCGATGAGGGGCGGACCGTCGGGGCGGTCGCGCGGGAGCTGGATCTGACCGCGTCCGCGCTCCGTCAGTGGGTCGAGCACGCGCGCGCGGAGCAGACCAAGGGCAAGAGCGGGCTGATGAAGGCGGAGCGCGAGGAGCTTGCCCGGCTCCGCAAAGAGAATCGCATCCTGGCCGAGGAGCGCGACATCCTAAAAAAAGCCGCGGCCTTCTTCGCGAAGCAGAGCCGGTAAGATTCCGGTTCATCGCTGTGGAGAGGGCCCACCACACCGTCACGATCCTGTGCCGGTGTTTGCAGGTGACGCCGAGCGGGTTCTATGCGTGGCGGACTCGGCCGGAATCGGCGCATGCCCGCGACGATCGCCGGTTGAAAGTGCTCGTCCACACGTCGTTTGCCGAAAGCCGGGGCAACTACGGGAGTCCGCGTGTCCACGATGATCTGATCGATCTGCAGGCGCGCGTCAGCCGGAAGCGGATCGTGCGGCTCATGCAAGAAGAAGGTCTGAAAGCGCGGGTCCGCAAGCGGTACAAGCACACGACGATGAGCGATCACGATCAACCGGTGGCGGACAACCTGCTCGCCCGGCAGTTCACGGCAGCGGCCCCGAATCAACGTTGGGTCGGCGACACCACCGAGTTCGTCATCGGCACGAGCAGCAAACTCTACCTGGCGGTGATCCTGGATCTGTTCTCGCGGTTCGTCGTCGGCTGGGCAGTGAGCGCAGCGAATGATCGCCACCTGACCATCAAGGCGCTCGAGATGGCGTTCAAGCGCCGATGCCCGGCGATCGGCCTGCTGCATCACTCCGACCAGGGCGGCACCTACGCGAGCGAGGACTACCAAGACCTCCTCGCGGCGCGCGGCATCGTGTGCAGCATGAGCCGCCGCGGCAATTGTTACGACAACGCCGTGATGGAAAGCTTCTTCTCGACGGTCAAGAGCGAGCTGGCGGACCAGTTCGCGAGCTACGGCGACGCGAAGATGGAGTTGTTCGACTACATCGAAGTGTTCTATAACCAACGACGCCGGCACTCGTCGGTCGGTCGGATCAGTCCGGCCGCCTTCGAGCGACGCGCGATGACTCAAGTGGCGTAATTAAACCGTCCACGGAATCGGGTCAAGCTCATGCGGCACGACAGTGTTCGTCGCGCAGCAACTGCGCCGCAGGTGGATTGGGATGGACATCACATACCAATCTATCGCCGTGATCTTGCGCCGACTGGAACGACAGTTCGGCGGCAAGATGGTCGAGGCCGTCTCACTCGATGGCATCCCACGAGACATGAAATCGGCCGTGGCGTTAGCCCACAAGAAAGACGACCGGCTCAGGAAGGAGTTTGAGAAATGGGCGGTCCTCACATACACGAATAACCGCTCGGTCATCAATGACAAGAAGGGCGCGGACGCAGGGATTGACGCTCGCGCCTACTTCAAGACCACTAAACGCGACAACGCCAAGATCATTTTTCAGGTGAAGTCTGGCGGGGTGAACCGTGGGGACATCGCCACGCTACGTGGCGACATGGGGCGCGAAGAGGCCGATATGGCCGTACTGATCACGCTGGAAGATCCGAGCAGCCCTATGGTCAAAGAGGCGAAGGCGGCCGGTCAGTTCAAACACGCGGACATGGGGCGCAACTACGACAAGATCAGCATCGTCACGATTCGCGAAATTGTCGAGGATGGCAGGCGCCTTGAAATCCCAATGAGCGAGGAAGTCCTTAAGGCTGCAAAGCAGCTTGAGTCCGACGCGGGCCAGTTGGACATGCTGGACCACTAAAGACCCGAACATGACGCTGATTTGGCCCCTCGTGGACGTGCTACCGGACCCGCCAAAGGCCCAGAAACCGAAGGCCAATCCGGCTCCGAAGGCCACGCCACGGACCAAGCCAAAACCGGCCAAGTTATACATTGGAAAATCAAAGTAGCCCACTACCCTCGTGGCCGTCGTGAAGAAGGAACTGTTCACGTTCTTCAACTGCCGGTTCACCGTGGATGTGCCGGGCCCCGGACGATCTGGCGGCGTCCGGCAATTTCACCGACCACGAGTACATGATCTCGCGCGGCGACAGCGTGGCTGCCACGGTGTCGAAGCAGTGGTTCGC
>JAKALV010000415.1 GCA_021824055.1 Acidobacteriota bacterium | reverse complement strand
TGCTCACCAATCCTGAAGCCACGCGCCTGGTGTCGGTGAAGCACCCCGGCGACGACCCATGGCGCATGCCGTACGAAGACGCCACGGTGACATCGGCCGACGGCACCACGTTGCGCGGATGGTTCATTCCCGCCGGCAGCCCGAAACTCATCCTCGTTCAGCACGGATACAAAGACCGACTGCAATCGATGCTCGGCGTGGCGGCCGTGCTGCACCGGCACGGCTATCAGGTGATGGTGATGTGCGTTCGCGGCCACGATCGCAGCGACGGCGACCTGCTGTCGTTTGGCCAGCGCGAGATGCCCGACATCGCCGCGTGGTACGCGTATGCCACAGCGCAGCCCGGCGTCGATGTGTCGAAGATCGCGATGTTCGGCGTGTCGATGGGCGGATCGCTCGCCATTCAGTACGCCGCATCGCACCCGGAGATTCGCGCCGTGGTTGCCGACAGCGCGTTCTCGTCTCTCGACGACACGATTGATACGAGCGTGCGTTTCTTCACCGGCCTGCCGCCGGTGCCGTTTGCGCCGATGATTCGTTTCTGGGCCGAGCGCGAAGGCGGATTTCCCATGTCGAGCGTCGATGCCAAAGAGTGGGTCGGGCACATCAGTCCGCGGCCCGTGCTGATCATGCAGGGCGGCGCCGATCAGGTCGTGTCGAAGACGAGCGGGCAGAAGCTGTTCGATGCCGCGAGGGAGCCGAAGGAATTCTGGTACGAGCCGTCGGTGGGGCACGGGCAGTTTCTGAAGATGATGCCCGAGGCGTTTGAGCGGCGCGTCGTGGGATTCTTTGATGCGGCCCTCAGGTAAGCACCTCATTGCCGCGCTCGTTCTGCTGCCGCTCGCCGCCGGGTCGCAGTGGCTCGGGTCCCGACGCCCTGCCAACGGCGCGTTCATCTTCGGCTTCCCGCCTGCCCGAACCCGAAGACGTACTCGCCGCGGTGGTCGACGGCCGATATTACTCGGCCGATGAGCTGCGCCAGATTCGCTGATTGCCGCGTTGGCTCTTTGCCGCTCTGCCCATTTGTCTCTCCAACAGGTGTACTAATATCTGACCGTGTCCTCCTATACCGCGAAAGACATCACCGTCCTCGAGGGGCTAGAGCCCGTTCGCCGGCGCCCGGGCATGTACATCGGCGGCGTGGGCTCGACGGGACTGCACCATCTCGTTTGGGAAATCGTCGACAACGCCGTCGACGAAGCGATGAACGGTTACGCGTCGCATATCGAGGTGACGCTGCACAAGGACGGCTCGTCGATCACCGTCGAAGACGACGGCCGCGGCATTCCGGTGGACAAGCATCCGACGACCAAGACGAGCGCGCTGGAGGTGATCTTCACGACGCTGCACGCCGGCGGAAAATTCGAAGGGCAGAACTACAAGACGGCCGGCGGCCTGCACGGCGTCGGCGCGTCGGTGGTCAACGCGCTGTCGCGCGAACTCGTCGCCACGGTGAAGCGCGACGGCTCGACGTGGGAACAGCGCTACAAGCAGGGCACGCCGGTCGGCGGCGTCAAGAAGCTCGGCGCCGCGCGCGGCACCGGTACCACGGTGTTCTTCAAGCCGGACTCCACGATTTTCCCGAAGGTGCTGTTTGACGCGAAGACCATCCGCGAGCGGCTGGAAGTGGCCAGCTATCTGCACAAGGGGCTGAAGGTCGTCTTCGAGAACGAAGCGGCCGAGGGCGACGAGCCGAAGCGCGAGACGTTCGAGCACACCGAAGGCATCGCCGACTATCTGAAGAAGATTCTCGTCGAGCGCAACAGCCGGCCCGTGCACGACACGCCGTTCGCCGCGACGAAAGAGCACGAGGAAAGCGGGCTCAAGCTCGACGTCGTGCTGCAGTGGACCGAGAGCACCGAAGAGCATCTGCGCAGCTACGTGAACGGCATTCCGACGGGTTCGGGGGGCACGCACGAGAACGGCCTCCGCTCGGGTCTCGGCAAGGCCATGCGCAATTTCATCGACACGCACAGCCTCAGTCCGAAGGGCGTCACGCTCAGCGCGGAAGACATTCGCGAAGGTCTGACCGGCGTGCTCAGCATCTTCCTCAAGGAACCGCAATTCCAGGGACAGACGAAAGACCGCCTGAACAATCCCGAAGTGCTGAACATCGTCGACTCGATGGTGCGGCCGGCGATCGAGCACTGGCTGAATCACAACACCACCGTGGCCAACGCGATCGTGGCGCGCATCATTCTGGCGGCGCGCGCGCGTGAAGCGAGCCGCGCGGCGAAGGACGAAGTCACCCGGAAGAGCGCGACGTCATCGCGGCTGACGCTGCCCGGAAAACTCAGCGACTGCAACTCCAGCGGCCGCGACGACAGTGAGATCTTCATCGTCGAGGGAGACTCGGCCGGCGGCTCGGCCAAACAGGGCCGGGATCGCGCGCGACAGGCGATTCTGCCGCTGCGCGGGAAGGTGCTCAACGCCGAGAGCGCATCGATTTCGAAAGTGCTCGAGAACAAGGAACTGTCGGATCTGGTCACCGCGCTCGGCTGCGGCATCGGCAAGGGCTTCGAGCTGTCGAAGCTGCGCTACGGACGCATCATCATTCTGGCCGACGCGGACTCGGACGGGCATCACATCGCCACGCTGCTGATGTCGTTCATCTACCGGCACATGCCGGGCCTGATCACCGCC
>JAKALV010000414.1 GCA_021824055.1 Acidobacteriota bacterium | reverse complement strand
CCCGGAACGCGCCGGGAGACCTCGTGCTGCGGCCCGGTCGCGGGCCATGCGCTATGCGGGATACGACAGAACGATTTCGGGAAAGGCGGCGTACGCGAGCAAACAAAGCGCGACGCCCGGATCGCCCTGGTCCGAAATCAGTTCAAACCTTTCGATGAGTCAGGCTCAGCGCCATTAAGAGACGTCGTGTCACCAGCATGTAAAAGGTTAGGTAACATAATTTCGCGTCGAAATCAACAATTTGCCGCATGCGCGAAGGCGCCGCAGCCGGGGGCGCGGAGGGCCACTTGTGCCGGTGCATCTGGCCGAAGGTGGCCCTCGTCTGCGGCCATGGGAGCGACGGGCCGTCAGCTCGGGTCGTTTCTCTGGACCGAGGGACTGATCATGCTGAGTGCGGGAATCGTGCTCGGCTTCGCCACTGGCTTCGCCATCGCGAAAATGCTGGTGAAGGTATTGACCGGCGTCTTCGATCCGCCACCGCAGGCGCTGGCGATCCCCTGGTTCTATCTGTCTGTCCTAATCGTCGCCGGTTGCCTGTCTACCGTGCTGGCCGTGGTGATCGCGCAGAACATCACCCAGCGACGCGCGATTCAGGCGTTGCGAACGATGTAATCGATCACGGCGCTGCAAGTGCGACGACGTGCTCGGTCATGGCACGTCGTTCCCGAACCGGCCGGAGAGCGAAGCGTCAAGCTGCGATCTCGGTGACATACACCAGCTTGTCGAGTGCGACAGCACTACGACGTGACGATAGCGAGCCGCGAAGGTCGTGCTCCTGTCAGGCGGCAACCCGCAGATCGCGATGGCCGACGGCGACGCGCCGGTGCAGGCGGACATCGCGGCCATGCCAGGCTGGAAACGTGATGTCGATGCCCGCGCCAACCGGCGGCAAGCCAAGGAAGCCCGCTGGATCGACATCCACGAGGACGACCTCGACGAGGCGCAGATGACGAAGTGGATTCGGCAGGCGGCCGCGCTGCCGGGCTGGCTCCAGCCGTAGGCCGCGGGCAAATCCACTCAGACTCGGTCACTGACGAGTTCGGTGGACCTGGTGAACTGACTCTCGCCTTTCGGTGTCAAACACCTGCATGCGCCGAGCGTTACTGCTGGTCTTTGTCCTCGCTCTGTCAGCGAGCGCCGCGTGTGCGTCCAACCCAATCAACAACGAAGCCGCTGCGAATCTTGCGAAGGCGGACGCGCTTGTTGCTGAAGGCTGCTACGACTGCCTGACCGACGCGCGCGATATTTACGCCAGAGTCGCCGTCGCAAAGGCGCGGCCGATCGTGTTGCCTCGGCTGTTCGAGACCACGGTGTTGCTCGGCCTGCGCGACAAGGAACTGGCGCTCGATCCGGCGAAGCATTTTGATGCGGCCAGGGCATTGATTCCCGAGTTGCCGTCCACGTACACCGCGGCGGCGTATCTCGACATGGCGGCAACGGTGTTGCCGGACGGCATCGGCACGCCGGGACGCGAACTGGCGCGGTTCAGGCGGCCGGGGAATGACCAGCTCGAGGCCTGGAAGACATCGCTCCAGGCCGGCGCGGGCGGCGAGTGGTTCCGCCGGTATCTCTCGGTGAGTCTGGATTGTGTGGTCGGGCGCATGATCCCCGCGGCCGGCAGGGCAGGCGGTGCCGCGAGCGCGCCCGCGCCGCCGCCCGCGGCCGGCACCGAACCGCAACTTGTGGTCTATCGCCGCGCCACGTGTCCGCGTGTGGACCGCGTCATGCTCGGTGGCCTCGTTGAGGCCGATCCGCGCTTTCTTGAGGCGGGCGTCCTGACCGGCCGCGTCCGATCGATGCAGCCGACCGGCAAGGAAATCGCGGACGCGCGCGCCTGGCTCACGGCGGCCAACACGAAGTGGCCCGACTCGACGGTGGTGACCTACGCGCTCGGCATGTTCAATCAGACCATCGGCGACTGCAAGGCCGCGCTGGCGTTCTACGACCGGACCCTTGCGCTGAAGCCGCTGCACGAGGACGCGCACCTCGGCCGCCTGGTGTGCCTGTCGTACCTCCGGCAGCACGAGGCGGCGATCGCGGAAGCCACGGCGATGATCGCGGACAAGAACAGCGAAGGCGAGGCGACCTACTGGCGCGCCTGGAACAAGCGCGAGCTCGGCCAGTTGCCGCCCGCGCGCGTCGACAGCGACCGCATGAAGCAGATCCTCTATCACGACCGTGCGATGACGCTCGCCGGCCAGATCGAGTACGACCTCGACGATCTCGACGTCGCGGAGAAAGATCTCCTCGAGGCCGTCACACTCAATCCGATCAGCTGCATTCCGAAGTGGTACCTCGGCCTGGTGCAGTTCAAGCGGCAGGCGTGGACGCCGACGGCCGAGGCGTTCGTGTCCGCGATGAGCTGCTACGAGGGCGCGGTGGCGTTCGATCGGGAGAAGCTCGAGGAAATGCGGAAAGCGGAGAACGTCGACGAAACGTTCCGCGCGTCGCAGATCGCCGGTTTTGAGGCGGCCATCAAGGACGATGCGAGCCAGGTGAGCGCGTCGGCGCTGAACGCGGCCATCAACTACGCGCGCGCCAACAACCGCGAGAAGGCACTGGCGTACTGCGATCTGGCAGCGAAGGACCCCGGCCGCGCGGCCCAGGTCGCCGAACTGCGCGCGCTGATCGTCAAATCACCCGTGGCG
>JAKALV010000413.1 GCA_021824055.1 Acidobacteriota bacterium | reverse complement strand
AGCCCGTCACTCGATCTCGCTGGTTGTCCTCCGGCTCTGCATGGCTCGTCGGCGCGCCTTCATAGCGCCGGCCCGGCGCCAGGTGTTCGTGTTTCATGACAACGCTGTGCGGCGCCACGTGCGTATCCTCGCCGATATCGGCGCCGTAGAGCACCACGGTCCCTTCGGCCAGCGTGGCGCGGGCGTGAATCCGCACATGGTCGATCTTCAGCACGCGATCCTCGAACGTGTGCGCCTGGAACATCGCGTGCACCGTGGCGCCATCATCGATCCGGATCATGTCGGGATCGACCACGTGCGCGAAACCGGGACCGAGAATGACGCCTTTGCCGATCCGCATCCCCATCGCCCGCAGGTACCACGGCAGCCACAACGTGCCCTCGAGCGCGGCCAGCGCCGGGCTCGCATAGAGATTCCACGCCACATACAGAAAGTCCCAGCGGCTGCACCAGCAGGACCACAACGGGTGCTGCCCCGGACGGACTCGCCCGAGCAGCGCCCATTTCAACGCCAGCACCAGTCCGCACATCGCCGCAAGCGCGCCCATCGTCGCCAGCGGCACCACGACCACGATCATCGCCGTGGTTGACACAACGGCCTGCTCGGCGGCGATCGCGCGGAACCAGGCGACCAGCACCAGCGCGGGCGCCACCGGCAACGTGACGCGCAGCGCTTCCCAGAACACGCGGTTCCAGTAGCGAATGAACGATGGCTCATGCGTGAAGCGGCGATCGACGTCGACCACCTCGCGGCGCGGCAATTCGAACGGCGGGTGGCCGAACCACGCGGTGCCGCTCGGGACGAGGCGGTCATCGGCCACGGTGCATACGCCCAGCAGAAGATCTTCCGGCAAGTGTTGTCCGCACGGAATGACGACATGGTTGCCGAGGAACGTGCGGTCGCCGAGACTGGTGGCCTCCAGCGTCACGGTGCCCCGCTGGACGCGCGGTCCGCCAAGATAGATGCCGTCCGCGAGGAACACGTCCGTCCCGAGCGTGAGCAGCTCGGGCACGACGTCCGTGATCGTGCTTACCTCACACCGCGCGCCGATCGTCATGCCGGCCGCGCGCAGCCACACCGGCCAGAACAACCTGCCGCTCAACCAGTTCCCCGCCGACTGCAGGATGCCGGTCTTCAGCCACACGCGGACGTACTGCGCGCTCCGCAGCCTGATCACGCCGGGTGACACGCGGCCAAGCGCGCGCATGAGCCCGGCGGCAAGCGCGAGCGTAATGGGGACCATCGCGACGACGAGCGCCAGGCCGGCCATGACGGGCGCCCATGAAGCGGACGGCGTTGCCATCCACGCCCACACCTGATCCGCGTCGACACGGTAGACCTCGCACACGCCCACGGTGACGGCGGCCAGCGGCAGCCATTTCAGCAGCACGACCACGCCTTCAGCGGCGATCATCAGCAGGCCGTGAACGACCGGCGACATCGCGCGCGCGTCCGGAACCGCGGGCGGCGCGGCCGCGCGGCCCACCGTGCGGGCCGGCACACCGTCCCAGCGTTCGCCGGCGGGGATGCGCCCGCCCGGCGGCAGCGCCGAAAGCGCGGCCAGCTGCGCGCCGGACTCGATCACGGTGTGGCCCGACACCCCGGCGCGCGCGTCGAGCATCGCGCCGTCACCGATGGTCACCGGACCGACGACCACCTTCCCGCCATCCAGCTCAACGACGCCGATCGTCGCGTCCTGACCGATCGATACATCGTCGCCAATGGTGATGAGATCCCAACCGCCATGCATCAAGTCGACGCCCCGATGAATGTGCACGCGCCGGCCGATCGTGGCGCCGAGCGCGCGCAGCGCCATCACATGAAAGTCGGTGCCTTGCAGCATGCGCCACGGCACAAGGCGCGCCGCCGTCACCACCACCCAGTGACGCGCGTAAAAGCCGCCCCACACCGGCGCGGTCATCGGACGATAGCGCCCGATCAACACGCGCTTCACGGTGACGGCCAACAGAACGGCCAGCGGCGCGTACAGCGCGGCCGCGACCAACCCCAGCGGCGGCAGCAGCAGCGCGAACGCGGTCAGGCTCATCTGGCGCGTCAGCCACGGCAGCAGACGGAACGCCGCCAGATAGGTGATCGCGGATGCGACGAGGTGTCCGGCCAATAACCATGCGGTCTGAACCAGCGAGGACGCCACCGCCCCGGCGTTCGGTGCAGCGTCGCGGACGGGCGCGGCGGCGCGATCGCCGGCGGGCTCCGATGGCTGACGCGCGGCCAGCGCAGCGATGGTCCGCGCCTCGTAGACATCCCGCACGGCCACCCACTCCGTCGAGGGCGCGTCACGCAAGCGCGTTACGAGCAGCGCGGCCGCCAAGGAGTCGCCGCCGAGATCGGTGAAGAAGTCCTGACCGGTGGACAGCTCGTGCCCCAGACCCAGCACGTGGCGCATCGCCGATTCGATGGCCGCTTCCATGGCGTTCTGCGGCGAGGCATGCGCGAACGCATCACGATCCGCGACGACAGGCAGCACGGGCAGCGCCGCGCGATTCAATTTGCCGCCCGCCGTTCGAGGCAGTTCGGCGACAAATCCAAAGCGCACCGGCACCATGTACGACGGCAGCACCGACGTCAGCGCGGATCGCAGTTGATCGGGATCGGGCGGGTGCGCCGGATCGGCCGGCACAATGAAC
>JAKALV010000082.1 GCA_021824055.1 Acidobacteriota bacterium | reverse complement strand
TCTGGTGCGAGGATTTCGCGCACGACCCACGCACGGAGCCGTGGCACGAGCGGGGCCGGCGCTTTGGATGGGCGGCATCGGCCGCGCTGCCGCTGGTCCGCGGCGGCCGGGTCGTCGGCGCGCTGACCGTCTATGCCTTCTCCGCAGAACTGTTCGACCATGAGGGCCGCATGCTGTTGCTGGAGGCGGCCGCAGACATCAGTTTTGCGCTCGACGCTTTTGACCGCGAGTCACAACGGCTGGCGACCGAAGCGGAGCTGGCGGAAAGCGAGGTTCGCTATCGCACGATCTTCTCCGACAGCACGGTTCCCCGGCTCGTCATCGACCAGGAGGACATGCGCATCGTGGATGCCAACCGCGCAGCCGGCGCCTTTTACGGATACTCCGTCGACGCGCTGACGCAGATGAAGATCTCCGACATCAACACGCTCGATCCCGTGAAGATACGACAGGCGATGGATCGGGTGGTGCGCGGCGAACAGACGCGGTTCGACTTCGTGCACCAGCTCGCCAACGGCGAACGGCGCAACGTCGAGGTCTACAGCACCGGGATCACGGTCCACAACCGGCCGCTGCTCCTGTCCGCCGTGTTCGACGTCACCGACCGCATCCGCACGGAACAAGCCCTTCGGGAGACCTCGGAACGTTTCCGGGCGATCTTCGACGAAGCGCCCCTGGGTGTCGCCTTGATCGAATCGCTCACCGGGCGAATCCGCGAGGTCAACGCCCGCTTCGCCGCCATTGCGGGCCGGACGCGTGAAGAACTGACGACCATCGACTGGATGAGCATCACTCACCCGGATGATGTGGCGGAGGACCTGTCGAACATGGCCCAGCTCAACGCGGGCCGGATCTCCGGCTTCAACATGAACAAGCGCTATCGCCGGCCCGACGGCTCGTACGTCTGGATCAACATGACCATCGCGGCGCTGATCAGCGAGCCCGGCGGTGTGCGCCAGCACGTCTGCATGATCGAGGACATCACCGAGCGCAAGCAGGCGGAATATGAAATCGGGCGCCTCGCGCTGATGGTGGATGCCGCGCCCAGTTCCGTCACCGTGCACGATGACGACGGCCGCATTCTCTACGCCAATCGACGGGCGATCGAGGCGCACGGCTACAGCCGCGAGGAGTTCCTGCGCCTCAACATGCAGGCGCTGTACCCGCCTGCCGACCGGCATCTGGTCGCGGAGCGGATCGCGGAATTGCGCGGACGTCGTGAAGTGGCGTTCGAAGTGGACCACATCCGCAAGGACGGTTCGCGCCTTCCGCTGGAGGTCGCCGCCACGGTCATCAAATGGGACGGCGGCGAGCAGTTCCTGAGCATCGGCACCGATATTACGGAACGCAAGCACGCCAGCGACGCGCTCAGGGAGTCGCTGCAGGAGAAGGAGGCCCTGCTGAAGGAAGTCCATCACCGGGTCAAGAACAACCTGCAGTTGATCACGAGCATGTTGCGCCTCGAGATGGGCCGCACGGTGCACCCGCTCGTGGAAACCGCGTTGAGCGAGATGCAGAACCGCGTGCTGTCGATGGCGCTGTTGCACGAAACGCTCTATCGATCGGGCCGTTTCGCGCAAGTGGACCTGGCCGCCTACCTCGGAGAACTTGGCCACCGCGTCTTTCAGTCGCTCGCCCCGGCCGCCACGGTCACGCTGCACACCGAGCTCACCCCCACCACCGTCGAGCTCGATCAGGCCATCCCGTGCGGCCTGCTCGTGAACGAACTGATCACCAACGCGCTGAAGCACGGCTTCCCCGACGGCCGGGCCGGCGCGGTGCGTCTGGTTCTCCGCCCGATGACCGAGGGCCAGGGCGCCTGCATCGAGGTGAGCGACAACGGCGTGGGCTTGCCCACCGATTTCGACGCGCGGCGCAAGGACTCGCTCGGCCTGCAGCTGGTCATGGACCTCACGCGACAGCTCCGTGGCAGCCTCGACATCGGCGGCGGTCCCGGCGCCCACTTCCGGGTCGCGTTCATGCCACGGGTGGCCACCGCCTCCCACATTGAAGGGAAACCTTCGTGACGCGCACCCGCATCCTGATCGTCGAGGACGAGGGCATCATCGCCCGCGACATCGAGCGGCTCCTGGCGTCACTCGACTACGAGCCGGTGGGCATCGCCGTCGAGGGCCCCGGCGCCATCCGCATGGCGGACGAACTGCGGCCGCACCTGGTCCTGATGGACATCCACCTGGCCGGCGAGATGGACGGCATCGACGCGGCCACGGCCATCCGCGTCCAGTTCGGCATTTCCAGCGTCTTCCTCACCGCCTACGCCACCGACGATGTGGTCGAGCGTGCCAAGCGCGCGGAACCGTTGGGCTACGTCATCAAGCCTTTCGACCAGCTCAGCCTGCGGACCACGATCGAGATCGCGCTGCACAAGGACGCGATTGACGCGCGGCTTCGGCAAAGCGAGGCGCGCTACCGCGCCGTGGTGGAGACCGCGAACGACGCGGTGATCACGGCCGACCCCAACGGGTTGATCGTGGGATGGAGTCCGGCGGCAGAGGCAATGTTCGGTTACTCAGAGGCCGAAGCCGTGGGCCGGCCGGCGGCGATGTTGGTGCCGCCTCGGCATCTGCCCGGGCATGTTGCCGGCATGGAGCGTTGGCGGGCCGCGCCGCACACGATCGCGCGCCTGAAGGCCCATGAAGTGGACGGGCGGCGGAGCGACGGAAGCGAGTTTCCGGCAGAACTCTCGCTGGCAACATGGCACGCGGCCGATCGCCCCTATGCCACCGCGTTCGTCCGCGACGTGTCGGGGCGGCGCGCAGCGGACACGGCGCTGCGCCTCCAAAGCGCGGCTCTGAACGCCGTCGCCAACGGGGTTGTCATCACCGATCCGGCCGGCGTGATTGAGTGGGTGAACCCCGCGTTCACGTCGATCACCGGGTACACCGCCGAAGAGGCGATCGGGAAGAACCCGCGCGACCTGGTCAAGTCCGGCGTGCATGACGCCGCGTTCTATAAGGGAATGTGGGACACGCTGCTGTCGGGCAGGGTCTGGTTCGGCGAGATGACCAATCGGCGGAAGGATGGCACGCATTACGTCGAGGAGCAGACCATCACGCCGTTGAAAGACGCGGACGGCCGGATCACGCACTTCATCGCGGTCAAGCGGGACCTGACCGAGCAGAAGCAGCTGCAGGCGCAATTTCTGCAGTCGCAGAAGATGGAAGTGGTCGGGCGCCTGGCCGGCGGCATCGCGCACGATTTCAACAACCTGTTGACGATCATCAACGGCGAGAGCGATCTCGCGCTGCTGGATCTGGCCGCGGACCATCCGCTGCGTCAGCCGCTCGAGTACATTCTCGACGCCGGCAATCGAGCCGTCCGGCTCACCCGGCAGCTGCTGACGTTCAGCCGAAAACAGATCGCGGCGCCGTTGGTCATCAGCGTGAGCACGCAGGTCGCGATCCTGGCGCAAATGCTGACGCGGCTGATCGGTGAGGACATTCAGCTGGTGATCGCGGCCCCTCCCGAGCCGGCGGCCGACAAGGTGCTCATCGATCCCGGCCAGCTCGAGCAGTTGCTGTTGAACCTGGCCGTCAACGCCCGCGATGCCATGCCGACCGGCGGCACGTTGACGATTGCGACGCGCGTCACGGCGGTGGACGCCGCGTTTGCGGCGTCACACCCGGGCATGTCGGCCGGTTTGCATGTGGTGTTGACGGTGACGGACACCGGCGTCGGAATGACGGCAGACACGTTGGGCCATCTCTTCGAACCGTTCTTCACCACGAAGCGTCCCGGCTCGGGCACGGGCCTCGGCCTGGCGATGGTGTACGGCATCGTCCGGCAATGCGGCGGCGGCATCGTGGTGGACAGCGTGCTTGGGCGCGGCACGTCGTTCGCGGTGTTTCTGCCGGTGGCGGCGGGCGCCGCAAACGGCCCGCTCGCGGAGCAGACGACGTACGCCCGGGGGACGGAGACGATTCTTCTTGTGGAAGACGAGGACTCGGTGCGCGAGTTGACCGCCCGGATGCTGCGGTCGGCCGGGTACGCGGTAGTTTCCGCGAGCTGCGGCATGGACGCGCTGGCGCTGCTGCCGCGGCAGGAGACCCCGCTGCACCTGCTCGTCACTGATGTGGTGATGCCGGGGATGAGCGGCCCCGAACTCGCCTTGGAGGTGGCCAAGACGCATCCGCGATTGCCGGTCCTCTTCACCTCCGGTTACACGGGCAACCGGCTCAGCCCCGAGGCCACGGCCGACCCCAACCGTTTCCTCGCCAAGCCGTTCACGCTGGCGCAGCTGACCGCCAAGGTCCGGAGCGTCCTCGACAGCTGAGGCAAAGGGGCAAAGGGGCAAAGAGACAGAGAGGCAATGAAGATCTTCATTGCCTCTTTGCCCCTTTGTCTCTCTGCCCCTTTCACATGATCTTCGGTACACTGTCGTGCAATGGCAGACGTCCCCGCGCAGATTCAGGAGTACCTCACCCGGACGAAGACGAAGAAGGCGCGCATCGTGCCGCTCACCGGCGACGCGTCGGACCGGCGGTACTTCCGCATCATCCCGTCCGGCGGCGCGCCGTTCGTGCTCGGCATGAACGCGCAGCCGTTCGACTACGACACGCTGCCCTTCGTGAATGTCGCCGGGCTGCTGGCCGCGATGCCCGCGCCGATCCCGGCGATCCTCGGCCACGCGGGCGATCTCGGCATTCTTGCCCAGCAGGATCTGGGCGACGTCACGCTGCAGGCGCATCTGGGCGCGTCATCGCCGAAGGAGCACGCGGCGCTGTACCGGCAGGCCGTCTGGTTCATCCACACCTTGCAGCGGCGCGGCGCCGACCTGCGCGACCCGCGCTTCATTCCGTACGGCATCGCCTTCGACATCGAGAAGCTCTCGTGGGAGATGGACTTCTTCATCAAGCATTTTCTCGAAGCGTACCGCGGCATCCAGTTTGCGCCGGAGGATCGCGAGGCGCTGCGCGGCGAGTTGAGCGCGATCGTGACGGAACTGGCCGGCGAGCCGCGGGTGCTGTGCCACCGCGACTATCACAGCCGCAACCTCATGCTGTGCAACCAGCAGCTGTTCATCATCGACTTTCAGGACGCGCGCATGGGGCCGGACACCTACGATCTCGCGTCGCTCCTGCGCGACTCGTACATGGATCTCACCGAAGACGTCGTGGACGAACTGCTGGCGTACTTTCTGGCGCTGCAGGGCCGGTCGAACGAGGCCGCGGCGTTCCGGACCCGGTTCGACCTCATGGCGCTGCAGCGCAATCTCAAGGCGCTCGGCACGTTCGGCTACCAGACCACCACGCGCCAGAATCCGGTGTACATCCAGTACATGCCGCGCACCCTGCGCTACGCGCGCGAGAACCTCCTGAAATACCCGCGATTCGCCCGCCTGCGCGGCCTGTTGGCCACCCACGTGGAAGAATTCCGGTAAGACCGGCACTCAGAACCTCGCGCGGAGCCGCGGAGGCGCGGAGGGAAGCCCTCAACCATGACGATCACAAAGAACATGAAGGCACGCACAACCTGAGGGCCTGGCGGCCGCCTTGGCGGCCGGCGACGAACGAGACGGAGAGAAAACAAGAGCGCCTTGGATGCACGTGGCGCTCTTGTCTTCTCTCCGTCTCGTTCGTCGCTGGGCCGGGCGAAGCCGGGCCACCAGGCCCGCAGGCCGCCGCCACTCCGCGTCTCCGCGTCTCCGCGTGAGCCGCCTGTGGTCCGCTCACCGTGGCCGGCATCTCAGCCGACCGATAACCAGCTAGACTTATCGGATGCGCGTCTACATCGAGGACATCGCGAAATACGATGGCCAGGCCGTCACGATCAAAGGCTGGCTGTACAACCGGCGGTCGAGCGGCAAGCTGCACTTCCTCCAGATCCGCGACGGGTCCGGATTCATTCAGGCCGTGATGTCGAAGGCCGCGGTCGGCGATGAGGTCTTCACGACCGCCGACCACCTCTCGCAGGAAAGCGCCGTGATCGTCCATGGCCTCGTCAAGGCGGACGCGCGATCGAAGACGGGATTTGAACTCGAGGCCACCGGCCTCGAGGTGGTCAGCGAGTCGCACGACTTCCCCATCACTCCCAAGGAACACGGCGTCGATTTTCTGATGGACCGCCGCCATCTGTGGATCCGGTCGCAGCGGCAGCAGTCGATCCTGCGCGTGCGCCACGAAGTGATCGACGCCGTGCGCGACTACTTCAACAGCCGCGGGTTCATCCTCGCGGACGCGCCCGTCTTCACGCCGGCCGCGTGCGAAGGCACCACCACGCTGTTTCCCGTTCAGTACTTTGAAGAGAACACGGCGTACCTGACGCAGAGCGGCCAGCTGTACAACGAAGCGAACGCCATGGCGCTCGGCCGCACGTATTGCTTCGGCCCGACGTTCCGCGCGGAAAAGTCCAAGACACGCCGCCATCTCACCGAGTTCTGGATGGTCGAACCGGAAGTGGCCTACGCGGATCTCAACGACGTGATCGAACTCGCGCAGGGCCTCGTGGTGTCGGTCATCGCGCGCGTGCTCGACACGCGGCAGCGGGAGCTCGCCGTGCTCGAGCGCGACACAACGAAGCTGGCTGCCGTGAAGACGCCCTTCGCCCGCATTACCTACGACGAGGCCGTGAAGATCCTCGCCGACAAGGGCCTGCCGTTCACGTGGGGCGGCGACTTCGGCAGCCCGGACGAGACGGCGCTGTCCGAGCACTTCAACGGCCCGGTCTGCGTCACCGGCTATCCCTCGGAAATCAAGGCGTTCTACTTCAAGCCCAAGGACGGGCGGCCCGAAGTGTCCGAGTCGGTCGACGTGCTCGCGCCGGAAGGCTACGGCGAGATCATCGGCGGCGGCCAGCGCCTCGAAGACTACGACCTGCTCCTCAAGCGCATCGAGGAACACAAGCTCCCGCGCGAGGCGTTCGAGTGGTACCTGGACCTGCGCCGCTTCGGCAGCGTCCCCCACGGCGGCTTCGGCATGGGCATCGAGCGCGTGGTGTCGTGGATCTGCGGATTGGAGCATCTGCGGGAGGCGATTCCCTACCCGCGCATGCTCTACCGCCTCACCCCGTAAACCAACCACGGAGGCCCGGAGACTTGGAGGCGGGCTCTTGACCTTAAGAAGGTAAGATCAGGAGATCTCCTCCGTGTCTCCGTGTCTCCGTGGTGAAGCTCTTTCTATGAAGATTGGTTTTGTCTCTCTCGGGTGCCCGAAGAACCTCGTCGACGGCGAGGTCATGCTCGGCATGGCCCGCGAGGCCGGCCACACGATCACGGCGGACGCCGGCGATGCCGACATCATCGTGGTCAACACCTGCGCGTTCATCGACAACGCCAAAGAAGAATCCGTCGACGCCATTCTCGAAATGGCCCAGCTCAAGCGCGACGGCAAGGCGAAGAAGCTGATCGTCACCGGGTGCCTCGCCGAACGGTACCGCGATCAGCTGAAGGCGGAGATTCCCGAGATCGACGCGTGCCTCGGCACGGGCGAAGTGCCCGAGATCGTCAACGCCATCAACGGCACCCACTCGCCGATGCGGTTGTACCGGTCGCGGGCAGACGTAGGCGGCGGGCCCACGAACCCCACGAACCCCACGCCCCACCCAGGTTCTGGCATTACCTATCTGTACGGCGCCGAGACCCCGCGCGTGCTGACCACGCCGTCGCATTACGCCTACGTCAAGATCGCCGAAGGCTGCGATTACACCTGCGCGTTCTGCATCATCCCGACGCTCCGCGGTGAGTACCGCAGCCGCGACGAAGACTCCATCGTCCGCGAAGCTGAGCAACTGGCGGCGCAAGGCGTGCGCGAACTGCTGCTGATCTCGCAGGACTCGAGTTTCTTCGGCATCGACAAAAAGAAGAAGGGCGCGCTGGCCTCGCTGCTCCGCCGCCTGAACGACGTCGCGGGCATCGAGTGGATCCGCATGCTCTACCTCTACCCGACCACGATCACCGACGATGTGCTGGATGCGATGGCCGAGTGCGACAAGGTCTGCAAGTACGTGGACCTGCCGCTGCAGCACGCGTCGGCCGACATCCTGCGCCGCATGCGCCGGCCCGGGAATCGCGAGGGCTACGACAAGCTGCTGGCCCGCATCCGATCCAAGGTGCCCAACGTCACCCTGCGCACCACCTTCATCGTGGGCTTCCCGGGTGAAACCGACGCCGACTTCGAGGAGCTCTGCGCCTTCGTTCGCGAGACCAACTTCGACCACGTGGGGGTGTTCACCTACTCTCACGAGGAAGGCACCCGGGCGTTCGCGATGGAAGACAACGTCCCGGCGGCCGTGAAGGCAAAGCGGCGGGGCGCCCTGATGGCGCTCCAGAAGACCATCGTGGCCAAGCGGCAGAAAGCCCGAAAGGGGCAGACCGTCCGGGTCATGGTGGACGGCCCGTCCCCCGACATGCCCCTGGTCCTGCAGGGCCGCCTCGAGGGTCAGGCGCCCGATATCGACCCCCTGGTCTACCTGTCCGAGTGCGACCCGGATGAGGTCCGGCCCGGCCAGATCGTCTCCGCCAGGGTCACCGGGGCCAAGGACTACGACCTCATTGCGGCGCTGGTGCCGTCCGTAGTGATATAGTCCTCAAGGACTTAGCGGGAAGGATCTTGTAAGTGGGCCCGTGCCCACTTTTTTTGTTTTAGGGGCCTGCTTGACCTCCGTTCGCGATGCCGCTCTCGACGACCTTCGCGCCGCCGCCGGCCGTATTGCGGCGAGTTACGGCCTGGAGATCTTCGACCTGCAGTTCCGCCGCGAATCCACGGGCTGGGTCCTCCGGGTGATGCTCGACCGGGTGCCGGCCGGAGACGCCGCCAGCCGGGCCGCGATGGAAACGGCCGGGGTCGGCATCGACGACTGTTCGCGCGTGAGCCGCGATCTGAGCGCGCTGCTGGATGTGGAAGACGAAGCGTTCGGCGGGGTGCTCGGCAACAAGTACACGCTCGAGGTGTCGTCACCGGGCCTCGACCGTCCGCTCCGGCTCGACCGCGGCGACGAGGACTTCCGGCGCTTCGAAGGCCGACTGGCGAAAGTGGTGACGCGCGAACCGGTGAACGGGCAGTCGGCGTTTGCCGGGAGGCTGTCGGGGATGGACGGAGACGTCGTTCTGCTCGCTGAGGGCAAGCGGCTGCATCGGGTACCGCTTGCCGCTATCTCACGAGCGAGACTGGACGTTGAGTTTTAGTTAAGGCAGAAGGCAGAAGGCAAAAGGCAGAAACAAGCGAGAAACAAAGTTTGCAACGAAGGTAGAAGCAAGAGCGGAAACAAGAGCGGAAACAAGATTAGAAACAAGATGGAAAGGGAGAGGGCCGAAACGACGAGATCGCAGTAAGCAGCAACCGTGGAACGGTTTCTGACTTTCCCCGCTTGTTTCTGCCTTCTGCCTTTTGCCTTCTGCCTTTACAAAGGTTTAGACAACTTATGGCTACCGAATTGCAGCAGATGATCGACGTCGTGGCGAAGGATAAGGGCATCGACCCGTCCATCGTGATTGGCGCAATCGAGGACGCGTACCTCGCCGCCGCGCGCAAGGTCTTCAAGACCGAAGAAGACATGCGCACCCGCTTCAACACGGAAACCGGCCTGGTCGAGCTCTACGCCGTCAAGCAGATCGCCGCCGACGCGGACGTCACCGAGCCGGCCAAGCAGATTTCCCTCAGCGAAGCCCAGCAGCTGTACGGCGAAGAAGCCGAAGCCGGCATGGAAATCGAGTTCCCCAAGGAAACCGACAAGCTCGGCCGCATCGCGGCGCAGACCGCCAAGCAGGTCATCGCCCAGCGCGTGCGTGAGGCCGAGCGCGAGAAGATCCACGGCGAGTTCAGCGAGCGCGTCGGCGAGGTCGTCAACTGCCTCGTGAAGCGGTTTGAGAGCGGCGACATCATCGTGGAAATCGGCCGCGTCGAAGCGCAGATCCCGCGCCGCGAGCAGTCGCGCGCGGAGAACTACGCGATCGGCGACCGCGTGCGCGCCGTGATCAAGGGCGTCAGCAAGAACGCCAAGGGGCCGCAGGTCATCCTGTCGCGCACCGATCCGGCCTTGCTCGTGAAGCTGTTCGAACAGGAAGTTCCCGAGATCTACGACGGCAGCGTGCAGATCCGCGGCGCGGTGCGCGAAGCGGGCGACCGGGCGAAGGTCGCCGTCACGTCGCGCGATCGCGACATCGATCCGGTCGGCGCGTGCGTCGGCATGCGCGGCACCCGCGTGCAGGCCATCATCCGCGAACTGCGCGGCGAGAAGATCGACATCGTCGAATGGTCCGAAGATCCCGTCACCTACGTGACCAAGGCGCTCTCGCCCGCCAAGGTGCAGCGCGTCACCATCGTCGACGAAGCCGAGCACGTGATGGAAGTGATGGTCGAAGACCGCCAGTTGTCGCTCGCCATCGGCAAGAAGGGCCAGAACGTGCGGCTCGCGGCCAAGCTGACCGGATGGAAGATCGACATCAAGAGCGACGAAGAGAAGCGCAAGGAAGTGGAAGCGCAGCTCGAGGGCCTGGACTTCGTCGGCGGCGCGGTGGAAGAAGCCGCGGCGCTGACCCTGCCCGACATTCATGACGAGGTGGTGACCGCGCTCAAGCACGCCGGCTACACCTCGGCCAGCCAGATCCTCGAAGCCGGAGCGGATGCGCTCAAGGCCATCGAGGGGTTCGATCAGGAAACGGTTGACGCGGTACTCGCGGCAGCCGCAGCAGTGCAGGGCGCGTAGGAGTCGATTTGGCCACTGTCCGTATTTACAAAGTCGCTGAACTGCTGGGCCTCTCGAGCCAGGATGCCATGGCGCTCCTCAAAAAGGAGACCGGCATCGAGGTCAAGAGCGCGTCGAGCTCCGTCGAGGAGATCGTGGCCCGGCAATTCGTCGAAAAGCAGGCGCGGGCGCGCAAGATCCAGTTGCCGCCGCCCGCCCACATGTTCGAGGAGAAGCCCACGCCCGGCAAGAAGACCGCCGGCAAGGGCGGCGCGAAAGCGCCGGAACCCCCGAAGCCCGCGGCCCCGGTGCTCCGGCCCCGCCTGATCAAGACCATCAAGCCCGCGGTCGAGCACGGCGCCGAGGAACTCGAGCCGCACGAGGCCGAGGCGCACGACGCCCACGAAGCCCACGCGGACGCCGACGTCGCGCATGAACCGGAGGTTGAAGCGCCGGTCGTCGAAGCCGCCGCGCCAGCCGCCGAGCCCGAGCCGGTCCGTGAGCCAGAGCCGGAGCCCGAGCGCGCGCCCGAACCCGAGCCGCCGCCCGCGCCCGTGGCAGAGGCAAAAGCGTCGGCCGCGCACCAGCAGCGCCCCGGCGGGCTGCGCGTGGAACACACGCGCCCGTCGACGGCACCGCTCAAGCCCCGCATCACCGAAGTACCGGTGCCGAAGGTGCACCCGCCCGCGGCGCCAAAGGCCGCGGCCCCCGCGGCCAAGGCGCCCGTGTTGAAGACCGCGGCCCACCCGGCTGCCGGAACCGCCGAGAAGCCCGCCGCGCCGCAGACCGGCAAGCCCGCCGCGCCGGCGTCAGCGCCCGTGCTCCGCGCGGCAGCTCCCCAACCGGCAGCTCCCGCGGCGCCGCCGCGCCCAAGCCGTATCGTGCCGCCATCGCGGCGCCTGCGC
>JAKALV010000412.1 GCA_021824055.1 Acidobacteriota bacterium | reverse complement strand
GTCCTTGCAGAAGCCGCTCACGATCATGTTCACGGCGTCTTCATTCGAAATGCCGCGCTGGCGGCAGTAGAACAGCTGATCCTCGCCGATCTTCGAGGTCGACGCTTCGTGCTCGACCTTGGCGGACGCGTTCTTGATCTCGAGGTACGGAAACGTGTGCGCGCCGCACTTGTCGCCGATGAGCAGGGAGTCGCACTGCGAGTAATTGCGCGCGCCGGTGGCGCCCTTCGCGATCTTCACCGCGCCGCGATAGGTGTTCTGGCCGTGACCCGCCGAAATGCCCTTCGAGACGATCGTGCTGCGCGTGTTCTTGCCGAGATGGATCATCTTCGTCCCGGTGTCGGCCTGCTGCCAGTTGTTGGTCGTGGCCACCGAGTAGAACTCGCCGATGGCGTTGTCGCCCTGCAGGATGCAGCTCGGGTACTTCCACGTGATCGCCGAGCCGGTCTCGACCTGCGTCCACGTGATCTTCGCGTTCGTGTGCGCGGTGCCGCGCTTGGTCACGAAGTTGTAGATGCCGCCCTTGCCGTCCTTGTCGCCCGGGTACCAGTTCTGAATCGTGGAGTACTTGATCGTGGCGCCGTCGAGCGCGACCAGTTCCACCACCGCGGCGTGCAGCTGATTTTCGTCGCGCATCGGCGCGGTGCAGCCCTCGAGATAGCTGACATGCGCGCCTTCGTCGGCCACGATCAGCGTGCGCTCGAACTGCCCGGTGTTCTTGGCGTTGATGCGGAAGTAAGTCGAGAGCTCCATCGGGCAGCGCACGCCCTTCGGGATGTAGACGAACGACCCGTCGCTGAAGACCGCCGAGTTGAGCGTGGCGTAGAAGTTGTCGGTATACGGCACCACCGAGCCGAGGTACTGCTTGACCAGCTCGGGGTAGTCCTTGACCGCTTCGGAGAAACTGCAGAACACGATGCCGAGCTCGGCGAGCTTCTCGCGGAACGTCGTGGCCACCGAGACGCTGTCGAAGACCGCGTCAACCGCCACGCCGGCGAGAATCATCTGCTCCTGGAGCGGAATGCCGAGCTTCTCGAACGTCTTCCGCACTTCCGGATCCACATCGTCCATGCTCGCGAGCTGCGGCTTCTTCTTCGGCGCCGAGTAGTAGATGAGCGCCTGGTAGTCGGTCGGATGAATCTTGAGGTTGTGCCACGTCGGCTCGGTCATCTTGAGCCACGCGCGATATGACTTCAGACGAAACTCGAGCAGCCAGTCCGGCTCATGCTTGACCGCCGACAGGCGCCGGACGATCTCCTCGTTCAGCCCCGGCTCGAACGCGTCGGACTCGACGGTGGTTTCGAAGCCGTACTTGTAGTCGCTGGTCGCGAGCTGCTCGATCTGCTCGCTCGGAGAGAGGGTGTCGGGTTGAGGCGTCATACGGTGAACGACACTCCGCATCCGCAGGTGCTCTTCGCGTGCGGGTTCTGAAACACAAACCCGCGGCTGAGCAGGCTCGAGTCATAGTCGAGCGTGGTGCCGTCGAGCAAACGGTGGCTGCGCGGATCCACCCACACGCGCACGCCGTTCGGCCCCTCGAACACGAGGTCGGTGTCCTTGGGCGCGGCTTCCCACTCGAAGACATACTCGAATCCCGAGCAGCCGCCGGCCTTCACGCCCACGCGCAACCCGCCGCCCGGCATCTGCTGCTTGAGCAGCAACTTCTGAATCTGCGCCGCCGCATTCCCGGTCATCGCCACCATCGCTACCTCCGCACCAACTCCACCGGAATCGCTTCCGGCGCGGGAGAGAGATCCGCCGCAAGCTCCGCCACCGTGGTGGCGGTCAGCGCGGACACGATGCGGTCCTTCAACTTCCACAACGGATCGCGGATGTTGCACTTCGTGTACTGATCGCAGCTCTGGTCGCTCTCCGAACACGCCGTCACCGTCATCGGCCCGTCGATCGCGTTGATGACGTCCGCCACGCTGATTTCAAGCGGCGGCCGGGCGAGGCCGTAACCACCGCGAATGCCCTGCTGCGATGACAGCAGTCCGGCACGCACCAGCTGCTGCAGCACCTTCGCCAGCAACTCCGGCGGCAGGTCGTAGCTCTCCGCAAGCTCACGCGCAGACACGTTCTCGCGCGAGGTCGGCGCGGCCAGATGCCGCAGGGCGAGGAGCGCGTAATCAGCTTTTTTCGACAGTCTCAACATAGGTGCGGATCCGATATGCGACCGAACCAGTCCAGTTTACAGAGGCCGGCGGGTCGCCTGCAAGGTACGTTTTGCATTGAAAACGGTAACCCGCTTATTCTAAAGGAGTTAGTATTTGCTCAACGTGGGGTCGATCCTTGAAATCCACGCCAGAATCCCGCCCGCGAGGTTCCGCGCATCGTAGCCTCGAGCTCGGAGCTGCTCGGTGATCACGGCGCTCCGGCCGCCCACTTTGCATTGCACGACAATGGGCCGGTCCTTCGGCAGAACGTCCATCCGCGCCGCGACCTCATTCATCGGAATCAGCATCGCGCCGTCGATGGCGCAGATCGCGTACTCGAACGGCTCGCGCACATCAATCAACGCATGCGGCTGGCCGCGATCGCGCCAGTCCTTCAATTCTTCGACGGTCATCGAATCGGCGGCCGTCGTTTCGCAGCTCAGGTCGTACGCGATCAGCTCGTGAATCGTCGGCGCGTCGCCGCAGACCGGACACGCCGG
>JAKALV010000411.1 GCA_021824055.1 Acidobacteriota bacterium | reverse complement strand
CGAAGAACGACGGCACGAACAGCGCGATGTTGGCGATGATGATCGCGCGGACGGCCGGGCCGATCGGCCCCGGGCCGAACTGGATGGATGTGCCTGCGGGCGCGTATCGGCTCACGGAGGGATGCTACCAGACCGGCACCAGGTTGACTGATGGAGCCCCGGCCCTTCGGATGGAGCCCCGGCCCTTCAGGTCCGGGGTACAAAGCAAGAGGCCGCAACCCCTGCGATTGCGGCCTCCGCCCGGAGGATGAGATGAAAGACGCTGTCCGGCGCCTTCAGGTGATTAGACTGAAGACCCCGCAACATAGTTTGCCGCGCTAGGCGCCCGACAGGCGTTTTTTTACGGCGTCACTGAGCGCCTTCCCGTCGACGGTCAGTCCGGCCAGCCGGGTCTTTGTGGCGGCCATGACCTTGCCCATGTCCTTGGGCGAGGCGGCTCCCGTTTCCGCCACGGCCGCTTCGATGGCCTCGGCGATCACACTCGGATCGGCCGACGGCGGCTGGTAGCGCTCCAGCACGGCGATCTCCGCCTGTTCCTTGTCGGCCAGATCGTGGCGGTTGCCCGCCCGGAACTGCTCGATCGAGTCGCGCCGCTGTTTGACGAGCGAGGCCACGACCTGCTGCGACTCGGTCTCATCGAGCGCGCGGCCCTTTTCCACTTCCTTGTTCATCATCGCGGCTTTGAGCATGCGCAGCGCCCCGAGCGACGGGTCCTTCCGCCGCATGGCATCGCCGATGTCCTTGGTGATCGTGTCAAACAGGGTAGCCATGTCAGTGATCCTGATCGGAATCGCCGGCCGTGATGTGCCATCCATCGGCCGACGTGTAAAACGCCGCATCGACGTTCACGGCGTTGATTCTGGCGACGAACTCCATGTTCGAGCGCCAGGGATAGTAGCCGGACTTGCGCAACAGCCTGCGGAATCCCGCGTGCGTGGCAAACACCCGGATCTTGTCGGAGTCGGCGGCCTGCGCTTCACGGTCGACAAACCGCAGCAGCGACAACACGCCGTCCTCGTCGTGCGGGTCGGCGAAGAAATCGATCAACCGCGTGGCGCGGCCGCGCGGTTCCTGCACGGACCGGTACACGGCGTAGCCGGCCGCGTCGCCCTCGCGATAGAGCGCCGCCACCGAGTACCGCACGTGCGGCGGCTGGATGTATCGCCAGTTCAGATAGTTCGCGTCGCGGCGAACCGCGCCGGCAAACTCCGATCCGACGCGCTCCCACAACCGCGTAAAACTCTCGTCGAAGCGTCGGATCGTGCGCACCTCGCCTTGCATCGGCCGCGCGCGCGCCACCAGGCGCACGAACGGAAACGTCAGCGCCGACACCAGGCGGTTGATCGGCACCGGCCAGGTCGGCCGGCGCAGGGCGCGGCGGCTGAGCGGTTTCACCAGGCACGGCACCGGGCCGAACGACGGGAAGCGCAGCTTGCGGAACAGGCCGGACGATGACTCGGACATGCCGAGCCCGAGCGCCGCGCCGACATTGCGCTCCCACATGCGCACGAGCATTTCGCCGAGACCTTGACGCTGGCGCTCCGGCGCCACCATCACATCGGTGCCCCACGCGGCATCGATCTCGGCGCCGTTCACCGACAGGCGAACCGGAATCGTGGCGTACTGGCCGATGACGGTCTGTCCTTCGCGCGCCACCCAGATGAGCGGGCCGCTGGCCGGCACATTCGGATTGCGCTGATACTGCCATTCCCACCGCAACCGGCTCGCCTCGGCGGCGTCCTGACCGAACACGCGCCGGTACAGCAGCTGGATGGCACGTTGATCTTCGGATCGGTAGCGGTCGATCTCAGCCATGCGTCGGACTCCTTGAATTATAGTCATGCGAGTGACGCCGGATCTCACGATCGTCGTGCCCACCTACAACGAACGAGCCCGGCTCGCGGAACTCGTGGATGCCGTACTGACTGCGGCCGCCGACGCCGGCCTCAATCTCGAACTCGTCGTCGTCGACGACAACTCGCCGGACAAGACCGGTGAACTCGCACGTGAACTCGCAACGACGCGGCCGATGCAGGTGGTGCGCCGGGCGGGCAAACTCGGCCTCGGCACCGCGGTCGTCGCCGGATTCGAGGTCGCGCGGGCCCCGATCGTCGGCGTCATGGATGCGGACTTCAGCCATCCGCCGGCCATGGTGCCCACGCTCTTCGCGGCGATGCGGAAGACGGGAGCCGATCTGGTGCTGGGGAGCCGGTACATTCCCGGCGGCTCCACGCCCGATTGGCCCTGGTCCCGCCGGTTGCTCTCGCGCGTGGGCTGCCTGCTGGCCCGGCCGATCGCGCCGATCCGCGATGCGGCGTCGGGGTTCTTCCTGATCCGTCGCGAGCTGGCCCGCCAGGTCACGATTCAGGCCGGCGGGTTCAAGATTTGTCTGGAGTTGCTCGTGCGCGGCGCGCCCGGGCACGTCGTGGAAGTGCCGTTTCGCTTTGACGATCGCGAATTGGGCGAGAGCAAGATGAGCCTGCGGGAAGCGGCGGGCTATCTGATTCAGCTCCGCGATCTGTATCTGCTGCGGCTTCGCCATCCGTTGCGGCGGATCCGAACGTATCAGCAGCTCAGACCTGACGATGTTGCGGCGCTGACGGTCGCAGGTCCGCCGGGCTAGTCAGAGCAGTATTCAGTTCGGTGTCGTGCCGTCCGCAGTTCAAGGTCCACGGTCCAAC
>JAKALV010000410.1 GCA_021824055.1 Acidobacteriota bacterium | reverse complement strand
CTCGCCTTCCTTGAGCTCGTCGCGCACGTCGTTGACGCGGTAGTTCGCCATCTCCGACACGTGCAGCAAGCCGTCGCAGCCGGGCATGATCTCGATGAACGCGCCGAAGTCCGTGATGCGCTCCACGCGGCCGAGATACACCTTGTCCACTTCCGGCGTCGCCGTCAGTTCCTGGATGATCGCGATCGCCTTGGCCGACGCCTCGCCGTCCGACGACGCGATATTCACGCGGCCGTCGTCCTCGACGTCGATCTTGACGCCCGTGCGCTCGATGATCGACCGGATCATCTTGCCGCCGGGTCCGATGATGTCGCGGATCTTCTCGGTCGGGACGCGGATCGTGATGATCCGCGGCGCGTGCTTCGAGATGTCACCGCGCGAGGCCGATAGCACCGCATTCATCTTGTCGAGAATGTAGAACCGGCCGGCCTTCGCTTGCGCGAGCGCCTGCCGCATGATCTCGAGCGTGATGCCCGACACCTTGATGTCCATCTGCAGCGACGTGATGCCCGCGCGCGAACCGGCGACCTTGAAGTCCATGTCGCCGTAGTGATCTTCGGCGCCCGCGATGTCCGTGAGGACCGCCCACTTGCCGGTCTTCTCGTCCATCACGAGGCCCATCGCCACGCCGGCGACCGGCGACTTGAGCGGCACGCCCGCGTCCATCATCGCCAACGCGCCGCCGCACACCGACGCCATCGACGACGAGCCGTTGCTCTCGAGAATGTCGGAGACGACGCGGACGGTGTAGGGGAAGTCGGCCTCGGCGGGCATCATCGGCAGGAGCGAGCGCTCGGCGAGCGCGCCGTGGCCCACTTCGCGGCGGCCCGCGCCGCGCAGGAACTGCACTTCGCCGACCGAGAAGGGCGGGAAGTTGTAGTGCAGCATGAAGCGGCGGTACGTCTCGCCTTCCACGGTCTCGATCTTCTGAGAGTCGTCATCGGTGCCGAGCGTGGCCGTGACCAGCGCCTGCGTCTCGCCGCGCGTGAACACGCAGGAGCCGTGGGTGCGCGGCAGCACCCCGACTTCGATCCAGATCGGACGGATCTCGTCGAACTTGCGCCCGTCGAGCCGCTGTCCGCGCTCGAGGATCTCGTCGCGCATGACGTGTTCCTTGAGCTCCTTGAACACGTGCTTCGCGTCGGCGCGCTTGTTGGCGTCGTCTTCCGGATAGCTCGCGACCAGATCGGCCAGCGCCTGGTCGACCGTGGCGTAGTTCTCGAGCTTGTCCTGGATGCGCATCGCCTTGGCGAGCGGTTCGTAGGCCTTGGCGCGCACTTCCTCGGCGAACGCGGGATCGACGATCTTCGGCGACGGCTTCTTCTTGGTCTTGCCGACTTCCGCCTTGATGCTGTCGATCATGTCCACGAGCTGCTTGATCGCCTTGTGGGCGGTGTCGAGCGCCGTGATCATGTCCTCTTCGCTGACTTCCTTCGCGCCGGCTTCCACCATCATGATGGCGTCTTTGCTGCCCGCCACGATGAGGTCGAGCGAGCTCGCGCGCCGCTCGGTGAACGTCGGGTTCACGATGAAGGTGCCGTCGATGAGGCCGATGCGCACGCCGGCGATCGTCTTCTCGAACGGAATCGACGAGATGGCGAGCGCGGCCGAGGCGCCGGTGATGGCGAGCACGTCAGAGTCGTTGTCGGTGTCGGCCGAGAGCAGGAAGCCGATGATCTGCGTCTCGTACTTCCAGCCGGCCGGGAACAACGGGCGGATCGGGCGGTCGATCAGGCGGCTCGTTAGTACTTCTTTTTCGGCCGGCTTACTCTCGCGCTTGAAGAATCCGCCGGGGATGCGTCCCGACGCGTAGGCGTATTCGCGGTAATCCACGGTGAGCGGCAGAAAGTCGATGCCTTCGCGCGCCGTGGCGGCGTGACACGCGGTGACGATCACCACCGTGTCGCCGGAGCGGACGACCACCGAACCGTCGGCCTGCTTGGCCAGCTTGCCGGTTTCGATCGAGATCGTACGCGAGCCGATCGTGAGTTCTCGCTTGATTGGAGTTGGGATCACAGTAGTGTCCTGCCCTTACTTCCGGATGCCGAGCTTATGGATGATGTCTGCGTAGCGGTCGAGATCTTTCCGCTTCAGGTAATCGAGGAGCCGGCGGCGCTGACCGACGAGCTTGAGCAGCCCGCGGCGCGAGTGGTGATCCTTCGAATGCGTCTTGAAGTGCTCTGTCAGGTAGCTGATGCGGTCGCTGAGCAGCGCCACTTGAACTTCGGGGGAACCGGTGTCGGATTCGTGCTTGCGATGGGTGGTAATGACTTCCGTCTTACGGTCTTTAGTGTGCACTCTCGTGCCCTCCACGGGGTGCCCAGAGCGCGCGGGAGTGCGCGGGACCAGACATCCGTATGTGCGGCCAGCCGCTTTTTGAGGGCGGAAGGCCAAAAACCAATCTTATACGAAGGGCGCCCGGCCTCCTAGCGCGCAAAGCCTTCAACATGGGGGGCCATGGGGGGCCATGGGGAAGATCAAACCCACATAGCTTTCCAAGAGCTCTTTGAAAGGCTGTGGGGGTCTTGGTTCTCCCCATGGCCCTCCATGGCCCCCAATGTTGAGAGCTCTTGATCTTGATCAGATGATGACGACGCTGGGGTGGAGCGCGCCGCCGCGCGAGTCGGCCAGGGCGATGAGCGCGCCGGATTCGTCGAGGATGCGGACCTTCTCGCCGGTCGCCGCGG
>JAKALV010000409.1 GCA_021824055.1 Acidobacteriota bacterium | reverse complement strand
CGTCACCTCGGACCACTGGTCCTTGCCGCCTCCACCGTTCTTGCATTGACCGCATCGATCAGCGCGCAACCACAGCCTGTGCCGCAGCCATCCGGCGTCGCGCAGGGCGGCGGGCGCGCGGGCGGCTCCGGCGGCGCAACGCCCACCATCGAAGACCGCACCAACGGTCTGAAGAAGATGGACGGCTACTTTCCGCTCTACTACGACGAGCGGGCCGGCACGATGCTGCTGGAGATTCCGCGCTTCGACACGGAGTTCCTGTTTTCGACGGGCCTGTCGGCCGGCCTCGGGTCGAACGACATCGGCCTCGATCGCGGCGCGGGCGGCGCCGGACGCGTGGTGAAATTCGAGCGCGTTGGGCAGAAGATCATGCTGGTCATGCCGAACCAGACTTTCCGGTCGAGCAGTTCGAACCCGCTCGAGCGAAAGTCCGTGGAGGATTCGTTCGCCAAGTCGATCCTGTGGGGCTTCACGGTGGCGGCCGAGTCGAGCGGCCGCGTGCTGGTGGACGCGACGCCGTTCTTTCTGCGCGACCTCACCAACGCCGGGCGCGCGCTCGGCGCGTACCGTCTGGACCTCACGCGCAGCGCGTTCTACACCCCGAACACGCGCAACTTTCCGAAGAACACCGAGCTCGACATGACGCTCACCTTCGTGAGCGAGGCCGCGGGCGGCCGGGGCGGCGGCAACGCGGCGGGCCCGTCGCAGGGCCCGCAGCCGATCGGCGCTGGCGGCGGCGCGGGCGGCGGCCGCGGCGGCGGCATGTTCTCGGGCACGGTGGCGAGCGTGTCGGCCTCGCCCGACGCCGTCACGCTGCGCGAGCACGCATCCTTCGTCGAATTGCCCGACAACAACTACCAGCCGCGCGTCGATGATCCGCGCGCCGGCTACGGCGGCATGAGCTACGTGGACTACAGCACGCCGATCGGCGAGCCCATGGTCGTTCGCTACATCCGCCGCCATCGTCTGCAGAAGAAAGACCCGTCGGCGGCCCCAGGAAGTTTGAGCGATCCGGTCAAACCGATTCAGTACTATGTGGACTCCGGCGCGCCGGAGGATGTACGGCAGGCGCTGCTCGAGGGTGCGCGCTGGTGGAATCAGGCGTTCGAGGCTGCGGGATTCACGAACGCGTTCAAGGTGGACGTGCTGCCCGCCGGCGCCGACCCGATGGACATCCGCTACAACATGATCAACTGGGTCCACCGCTCCACGCGCGGCTGGAGTTCCGGCGGCACGGTCTCCGATCCGCGCACCGGTGAAATCATCAAAGCCACGGTGACGCTCGGCTCGCTGCGCGACCGCCAGGACTACATGATCTTCGAAGGCCTGCTGTCGCCGTACACGACCGGTCTCGAAAAGCCCGACGTCCTCTATCAGACGGCGCTCGCGCGCATCCGCCAGCTCGCCGCGCACGAGGTGGGGCACACGCTGGGCCTCGGCCACAACTACTACGACAGCAGCAAGGGCTGGATCTCGGTGATGGACTATCCGCACCCGCTCGAAACGCTGAAAGACGACGGAACGATCGATCTCTCGCATGCGTACGAAGCGCGGATCGGCGACTGGGACAAGGTCACGATCAACTACGGCTACCGCGAATTTCCGAAGGGCGCCGACGAGCCCGCCGCGCTGACGAAGATCCTCGACGATGCGTGGGCGCAGGACCTGCGCTACTTCACCAACCAGGACACGGACATCCATCCGCGCGTGGAGCAATGGTCCAACGGCACGAACCAGGCCGATGAGCTCAACCGCCTCATGAAGGTGCGCCGCGCCGCGCTCAACCGCCTCGGCGAGCACACGATCCGTCTGGGCGCGCCGATGGCGACGATCGAGGAACCGCTGGTGCCGATCTGGATGTATCACCGGTACGCGGTGGAAAGCGCCGCGTCGATGATCGGCGGGCAGGATTTCGTGTACGCCATGCGCGGCGACGGGCGCACGCCGATGAAGTGGGAGTCGGCGGTGAATCAGCGCAAGGCGCTCGACGCGCTGGCGGGTACGTTGAAGCCGTCCGAGCTCGTGGTGCCGAAACGGATTCTCGATCTCATCCCGCCGCGTCCGCCGGGCTACGGTCTGCATCGCGAGCTGTTCCCGCGGACCACGGGTGAAGGGTTCGATCCGTTGAGCCCCGGCACGATCGCCGCGGACGTCACGATCGGCTTCGTGCTGCAGCTCGATCGCGCGGCGCGCATAGTGGCGCAGCACGCGGTGGATCCGTCGCTGCCCGGTCTCGAGGAAGTGATCGACCGGTTGATCAAGGCGACCTTCGATGCCCCGACGTCGACGCCGTATGAGGCCGCGGTCGAGCGCGCCGAGCAGCGCGTGCTCGTGAGCCGCGTTACGTGGCTGGCGCAGGCGTCGCCCAACAACGACGTGCGGGCGATCGCGTCGCTGCGGTTGCAGCGGCTGGCGGCGCGGCTGCGCACAACGGCGGGCACGAATGACGGCGACATCGCGAATCGCGCGCTGCTCTCCGCCGACATCAAACGGTTCCTCGAGCGAGGCTACGACACCGCGCAACTCACCGCCGCGGCCGCCGCGCCCGCGCCTCCCGGCGCGCCCATCGGCGATGTCGGCCAAAGCTGGCTGAGCGCGCCGGCGCTCTGCCACTGGGACGACAACGCGCCGTGGTTGTGGCTGTACTACGACGGCGGACAGTAACAAGAAACGAGGGTGGTGGTGGGGATCAGACGTCC
>JAKALV010000408.1 GCA_021824055.1 Acidobacteriota bacterium | reverse complement strand
GCTGCACGTGCCGTCGCTTGGTGAGCGCCGCGACGATATTTCGCTGCTGACCGCGCGTTTTCTGACCGAATGCGGGCAGCGGATGCACAAGACGGTGAGCCGTCTCGTGCCGGCGGCCGAGCGCCTGCTGTTCACCGCGCCGTGGCCGGGCAACGTCCGGCAGCTGCGCAATGTGATCGAGCGCGCGGTGATGATGGCCGACGACGCCGAGCTCGACGAACACGATCTCGGCGTGGCGCTGGGTCATGCGGGCGTTGCCGGCGCGGCGGCCGATCCGGCCGGCAGCGAGCCGGCGAGCGAGGGCCCCCTGACTCGCGAGACTCGTCGAAGCCGCGCTCGCGAGGGCGGGCGGCAACCGTCTCGAGGCGGCCCGGCTGCTCGGCGTGAGCCGGCGGACGTTCTACCGGTTGCTGGATCGCTTCGATCTGCGGCACATTCTTCGCCGCGGGTAACCGTCGCAGTTCTTTTGATCCCCGGCCCCGTACCGTGGGACAATTTATCAACCATGCACCATTCAACTGGAGAGACCCGCAGCATCGACTGGGTCAACACGCTCTTTATCGCCTCGGCGCACGTTGTGGCGCTTGGCGCCCTGATTTACTCGCTGATCGTCGGCATTCGATGGGAGAACGTCCTGCTCGCGATGGTCTGGTTCCTCGCGGCGGGTCTGTCGATCACCGGCGGGTACCACCGGTTGTTCTCGCACAAGACGTATCGCGCGGCCTGGCTGCTGCGGCTGCCGTACCTGCTGTTCGGCGCGGCCGCCGTGCAGAACTCGGTGATTAACTGGTCGTCGGACCACCGCCGCCATCATGCGGACACAGACCACGACGAAGATCCCTACAACTCGCTCAAAGGGTTCTGGTGGTCGCACGTGGGCTGGGTGCTCTATAAGGATCCGCTGCGCGACCTCGACAACGTGAAGGATCTGGCCGGCGATCCGCTGGTCGCCTTTCAGCACAAGTACTACATTCCGCTCGTGGTGCTCATGGTCGGCGTCGTGCCGGCTGCGATCGGCATGCTGTGGGGCGATCCGCTCGGCGCGTTTCTGTGGGCCGGCCTGATCCGGCTGGTGGTGCAGTACCACTCGACGTTCTCGATCAACTCCCTCGCGCACATGTTCGGACGCCGGCCGTACAACTCGGCGATCTCGGCGCGCGACAACGGCATCGTGGCGCTGATCACGCTCGGCGAGGGCTATCACAACTTTCATCACCAGTTTCCGGGCGACTATCGCAACGGCGTGCGCGCGTGGCATTTCGATCCCACGAAGTGGATCGTGAAGAGCCTGTCGTGGGTGCGCATCACGCGGGATCTGCGCAAGGTGTCGCAGCAGACGATCGAGCGCGCGCGGGCGCAGGCGAACGCGGCGATGGCTCAGGCCAATTCGGCGCTGGCCGAGGCCAAGTCGAGCTTGGCCGAAGCCCAGTCAACGCTGGCGGACGCCAAGGCCGCGATCGCGACACCGCCGCAGAATCCGTCGAACGTGCAGTCGTAGCGCCGTTCCCGCCCGGGCATGTCCAACGCGTTCCGGCTCTCCTTCATCGTCAACGGCGAACCCGTTGAGACGCTGATCGATCCGGCCAAGACCCTCCTCGAAGTGCTGCGTGAAGATCTGCAGCTCACCGGGACGAAGCATGGCTGCGAGCTGGGCGAGTGCGGCGCGTGCGCCGTGCTGGTCAACGGCGAGCCCGTGCTGTCGTGCCTCGCGCTCGCGGTGGAAGCCACCGGCGCGGACGTTACGACGATCGAGGGCATCACCGCAGACGGCCAGTTGCATCCGCTGCAGGACGCGTTCGCCGACCTGGGCGGCGCGCAGTGCGGGTACTGCACGCCCGGCATCATCCTCACGGCCAAGGCGCTGCTCGACCGGAATCCGGATGCGACGAGCGATCAGATCACGGAAGCGCTGTCGGGCAATTTGTGCCGGTGCACGGGCTATCTGCAGATCGTCGAGTCGGTGCAAATGGCGGCCGCGAAGATGCAGGCGGCCGACCCGAAGGTACGTAGGGCCGGGCTTCAGCCCGGCCAAGGGACGACGAAATAATGGGCGTCATCGGCCGCCCGCGCCGCCGCACCGATGGCCGCGCGAAGGTCACCGGTCAGACGAAGTTCGCCGACGACATCATCCTGCCGCGCATGGTCTTCTGCCGGCTGCTGCGCTCGCCGCATCCGCACGCGAAGATCGTCAGCATCGACACGTCGAAGGCCGCCGCGCATCCGGGCGTCCTGCTGGTGCTCACGGGCGCAGCGTTTCCGATTCCCTACGGCGTGCTGCCGGTCAGCCATGACGAGCACGCGCTCTGTCCGGATAAAGTGCGGCACGTGGGCGATCCGGTGGCCGCGGTCATCGCGCGAACCGAAACGATCGCCGCCGACGCGCTCGCGCTGATCGACGTGGTGTACGAACCCCTCCGAACGTTTGCAACGCCGGAGGAGAGTCTGTCGAACCCCGAACCTCGCATCCACGAGTACGGTGACGACGGCAATATCCATAAGGCCATCGCGATGCAGTTCGGCGACGTCGATGCCGCCATCGCGAAGGCGGATCACGTCTTCGACGACATCTTCTTCTTCGAAGGCAACACGCACCTGCCGATCGAGCAGCACGCGACGGTGGCGCTGAAGGATCCGGACGGCAAGCTGGTCGTCTATTCGAGCACGCAGACGCCGCACTATCTGCATCGCGCGCTCGCGAAGACAC
>JAKALV010000407.1 GCA_021824055.1 Acidobacteriota bacterium | reverse complement strand
GTAGCCGCCCCAGACGATCGGAATGTCGGGCCGCGCCGCACGCACGCGCCGGCAGACGTCCACGGCCTGCGCCACCTGCGGGCCCGGCATGACGGTGACGGCGACGAGCGGTGGTTCACTTCCGGGCCGCGCCACGAGGGCGAGAATCGCCGCCGCGGGATCCGGGTCGATGTTGCCGTCGACGAGCGTCCACGCCGCGCGCCCTTCGAGCGCGGCCGCAAGGGCCATCAGCGACAGCGGCAGCGGCTGCTTGCCGGGCGTGGTGGAAATCGGATTGAAGAGGACGATCATGCCGCCCACCACACGCCGAAACGGGCGGGTTGAATGCCATGCCGCACGCGGCCGGCGAGGCGGCCGAGCGCCCATCGCGTTCCGCCGCATGATTCGAAGAATTGCGCGTCGAAGCCGAGCGCGCGCGCGGTGTCGGCCAGCGCACTGAACAGCAGGAAGCCCTCGCCGGGTTCGATCGGTTCCGCGATGCCGTAGTCGCGCTTAAATCGCTGCCGCGTGCGGTCGCGCATCGCTCGTCCAGTTTCCGCGCACTCGAACATCGGCGAGTCGATGACGGCGATCACGCCGCCCGGCGCCACGAGCGGCGCGACGCGCGTGAGGGTGGCGCGCGTGTTCGGCGCGTAGTGCAGCGAGCCGTTGAAGACGACAACGTCAAACCGGCGCGGCTCGAAGGGCAATCGGTCAAAGTCGGCCTGCACGCGCGCGAACCGCACGTCGTAGTACCGCCCCGCGCCCAGCCCGTCTCGCTCATCGTCATGAATGTCCACCGCGACGGCGCGGCAGCCGTCGAGCGTCATGCGGTACGACAGCCAGCCGTTGCCGGCGCCCAGGTCCAGCAGGGCCGGCGCCGCGCCGCGGAACCGCGCGCGCACCATCGTCCGGAACCGTTCGAAACTGCGCGCGCGCACTTGCCAGACGATGTGCTGCGGATCGGTGTGTGGCGTCGAAGGGAGCGCGCGATAGTAGCCGGACGAGTCGCGGCGGTAACCGTCGCGATCGCGCACGGCGCGGTACTGAGCGAGAAACGCCGCGCGGGACGAAGTCGGCGATGTCATGACGCCCTCAACACGATCAGGAAGTGATCGCCCCACTGCCGCAGCCCGGGCCATGCGCCGACGAGATCGTCCGCGCGAGTCAGCGCGGAAAGCAGGCGCGGATGACGCGCCGCGAAGCCCTCGAGGTACGGCGGCGGCGCGGCCAGGCCCAGCGCGCAGAGCGACACGCGCGTGAAACCGGCGGCGGCAAACGCCGACTCGAACTCCGACGGCCACACGTACCGCGTCCACACGGTACGGCCGTTCAGCGGTACGGCCACCAGACCCGGCGCGAAGCGAATGGCGGCGCGCGTCCAGTTGCGCCGCGCCGAGTAGAGGACCAGCTCCCACGGACAGAGACGACCGATCACCGAGGCGACGAGCACGCCGCCCGGGCGCAGTTGCGCGGCGAGTCTCCGCGCCGCCTCGTCCAGGTCCGGCACGCAGTTGAGCGGGCCGAGATCGGAGTACGCGCCGTCGAACGGCGCCGTATCGAGCCGGTCGAGTTGATGGATGCCGAGATGGCGCACGCGTACGCGGCCCTCGAGGCCGGCGCCGGTGACGCGGCGCAGGGTCTGGCCGATCATCGCGGACGACCAGTCGACGGCGGTCACGCGATATCCCGCGGCCGCCAGCGTGGCCGCGTCCCGGCCGGGGCCGCAGCCGAGATCCAGCAGATGTCCCCCGGGCGCGACCGCCCGCGTGATCGCGGCGATCGTGCGCGCGCGCATCCATCGAATGACCGGATTGGCCTCGTTCGCGCCGTCGTATCCCGCGGCGACGTCGTCGAACGCCTGCTGCGTGTCGAGCAGCGCGTCGCGCGTGGTGATGTAGGTACTCATGCCCATGGCCGGTCCCGCCATCCGACCTTGAGCGAGCAGACGCATCGGGCGCACGTGGCGTCGGTCGCGACGTTGAGCGTGGCCCGGAACGCGGGAAGCGCGGTTCTGGCGACCTTCGCGATGCGATCGCGCCGGATATTGCCGACCACCTTGTGAAAGAAACACGGGCGGACGTCGCCGTTGGCGTCGATCACCGCCGACATCCACGGCGCGTTGCAGGCTTTCGGCAAAAACGCGGCGTCGCCGTTCATGGCCGCGTAGTGTTCGGCGATGGCGCGAAGTCTGGCCGGCGACTCGGCGATGAAGCCGGAGGCGATGTCGGCGGCGCGGTCGCGAATGAAGGCGTCGACGACCATGCGGAAGTCCTCGACCTCCGCGCGTGACAGCCGCAGCGCCTGCAGGGCCGCGAGATCCCGGCGCCCGAAGGCCGCCGAACCCAGGTCGGCCGCCAGAAACGAGATGCGCGCGCAGCCCATCGCCCGCGCCGCGTCGGCCAGCGCGGCCATGTCGCGGAAATTGAGGCGATGCAGCGTGGACCGCGCCGACACGGGCACCTGCGGCGCAACCGCGCGCAGCCGCTGCACTCCCGCCCGCACGGCGTCGAAGCCGTCCACGCCGCGCACGGCGCGGTACGTCTCGGCGGTTGCGCCGTCGAGCGAGACGATGACCCGCGCGAACAGACGGGCCACGGCGGAGGCGCGCGACGCCAAGCCGAGGCCGCTCGTCAGCAAGTGCAGCGTGATGCCGCGGCGACAAAACAGCTGCGCCGCCTCGAAGACATCGGGACGCACCAGCGGCTCGCCGCCGGTGAACACCACGAGAGAT
>JAKALV010000406.1 GCA_021824055.1 Acidobacteriota bacterium | reverse complement strand
TCGCGCCTGCATGTTACGCCTCCTCTTTCACGCCGCCGAAGCGCCGCTCGACCCAGCCGGCGCCGGCAAACCCCGCGAGCGCCATGAGCGTCACCAGGAACACCACCACGCCGTACGACAGATGGAACACGTCGGGCAGCGTCAGGCGGCCGAGATTGCTCGACTCGTAGAAACCGCGCACCAGCGGGAACGCCTCGCCGATGGCCAGCACGCCGAACATCACGCCGGCCACGAAGAACAACGCGTCGATCTTCCCCGTCGCGATGGCCACCATCGAGGTCCCGGGGCAATAGCCGCCTACGACGAAGCCGATGCCCAGCACGAGACCGCCGACGATCTGCGGCCACAGGTTCGTGTCGGACAGATACAGCAGGTTCAGGTCGAGCACGCCCAGCCAGCCCAGGTAGAAGATGCCGAGCATCGCGGTGACGATCGCCGTGAACATCACTTTGAAGACGGCGAGATCGTTCAGGTAGAACTGCGACACGAGTTTCTTCGCGCTGCCGAAACCGGCCCGCTCGAGAAACCAGCCGAACGCGATGCCGATGACGAACGCCACGAGCAGTGAGGTCTCGTCGCCAAATGCGCCGAACTTGAAGAAGGGAGCGTTCATCGCCATTGCCTCCGCACGGCCCACGCCATCGCGTAGGCGCCTGCAAACACCATCAACATAAAAGCCCAGCTGCCGGCGTTGAGCACCGCGCCGCCGCTCAGCGCCTGGCCGCTCGTGCAGCCGCGCGCGAGCTTCGCGCCGATGCCCATGAGCGCGCCGCCCGCGAACGCATAGGCGAATCGGGCACCGACCGACACGTTCGGCCCGCGCTCGATCGTTCGCCGCGTGCGCCCGGCCAGATGACCCGACAGGAAGCCGCCGGCCATCACGCCCAGCACTTCAAACACGAGCCATTCTTTCAGCGGATGACCGACGCCCGCGTTCAGATAGCCGCGGTAGAACTCGTTCGCCTGCGCGTGATTCGGCGCGACGACGTCCACGCTCCACGCGACGAACGACGAAAGCGCGCCCGACGCGCCCAATCCACGGCCCATGACGACGTAGGCCGCGAGCAGGACGAGTCCGAGCCCGACGCCGGCAAGGTACGGATTCATGTAGGCGTCCGGGACTCGCGCCAACGCGCGGGCGGGGCCCGCAACGCGCGCCTCGGCCGCGCCGGCGGGTGTAACGGGGGTGACGATCGTGCTCATGACCAGCTCCTTCGCGAGATCAGAACGGGCGCCAGCGGCTGAACTGGCCGGCGGACACCATGACGAAACGCAGCAGCAGCCCGCCCGCCAGCACGAGCAGCGGCGCCACGGCGGTGTGCCGCACGCGGTGGCCCACGGCCAGCATCTGCACAAAGAGCGGCGCCACGATGCCGGCGCCGACGACGCCAACCCAGAAGAGCGCTGTGTAGGGGCCGCCGAAGAAGAGCGCCGCGGCCGCCTTGTGCGCGCTGGTCGACGTCGCGAGGCCGATGAGGAACAACGCGATGAGGACGAGCTCCGCCTGCAGGAAGCGATTGTCGGCGCGGGCCAGCACTTCGCTCTCCTCCCGCTCGCGCGCCACCATGTGCACCAGCGCCGCCGCGCTCGACAGGCCCGAGGCGAGGAAGAGCGGCCCGAGCAACGCGCTGTTCCACGCCGGCCGCGCGGCGAGCGAGCTGAGCAGCACGCCGGTGTAGATCCCGAGCATCCCGCCGAGCACGAGGTTGGCCGACGCGACGCCGTGCACGAGTTTCTCGTTGGCGACCAGCCTCGCGGCCAGCGGCCGGAGCGCGGGCGCGCGGGCGACGAGCCAGGCCGGCGGGTGCAGCAGGATGGCCGCGATCAGCGCCGGATAGACCGCGACGAGAATCCACGCGCCCCAGGACATCGGCGACCGCCACTCGAACGTCAGGTAGAGCCGCCAGACGTAGAGCTTGTGCTCGAGGTCGAGGAACAACGCGAGCATGCCGGCGCTGAGCAGCACGATCCCGAGCCCCGGCAGCAGATAGGACACCGAATCCGCGCGCCGATTGCGTCCGGTGAGCAGGAACCAGCCGGCGATGGCCATGATGCCGGCGACCATGCCGCCCAGATAGAGGTACACGGGGATCTGCCACGCCCAGACGTGCAGACTGGGATCCACGAGGTGGTTCATGCGGGTGGTGGTGATCTCGGTCATGCCGCCTCTCAGATCAGATAGAACACGCGCGGCCCCGTGCCGGCTTCGGGGAGCAGCGCGTGATGATTGCGCGACGCGAGCAGGCGGCTCACCTCGCTGCCCGGGTCGTCGAGATCGCCGAAATGCATGCAGCGCGTCGGGCACACCGAGACGCACGCCGGCAGCAGGCCGTCCTTCACCCGATGCAGGCAGAACGTGCACTTGGACGCGTAACCGTCCGGATGAATGAAGCGCGCGCCGTAAGGACACGACGCGAGGCAGGCCTTGCAGCCGATGCACATGTCCGGGCTCACCTGCACGGTGTGCCCGAGCGGTTCGACATGGCTCGCGCCGGTCGGACAGCACGAGACGCACGGCGGCTCGTCACACTGATTGCAGCGTTCGCTGCGGATCTCCAGGTGCGGGGTCGGGAACGTGCCGCGCGTTTCCGTCGCGATCCAATCGCGGCAGAAGCCCTCGGGAACGCGGTTCTCCGTCTTGCAGGCCACCACGCAATCCATGCAGCCCACGCAGCGCGTCGTATCGATCACCATGCCCAAGCGCGCCATGATCAGGCCTCCCGCTCGAG
>JAKALV010000081.1 GCA_021824055.1 Acidobacteriota bacterium | reverse complement strand
CGCCGCACCTGCACGAACCCCGTGCGGATCGAGAGAAACAGTCCGCCGCCGAGCAGCAGGATGATGATGTACGGACGAAAGAGCCAGTCCGCGATCGCCTGAATTGCGTCAGCCATGGGGGACTATGTTAGGGCAAAGGGCACAGGGCAAAGGGCAGAGGTAAAGGAAATAAGTTGGCAGGGCACAGGTTCCAGACCTTTGCCCTCTGCCCTTTGCCCTTTGCCCTGCTCAGATATTCGCCCTGCTCTGTCCGCCGTCGACCGTCACTGACGCGCCGGTGATCCAGCTGGCTCTCGGCGAGGCCAGAAACGCGACGAGCGCGCCGACTTCGTCCGCCTTGCCGAACCGGCCGAACGGAATCTCGCGCTTGACGAAATCCGCCATGGCCTGCGGATCCTCCTGCGTGCGCCGCCACCACGCGCCGCCCACAAATGAGATCGACCCCGGCGCGACGCTGTTGACCCGGATCTGATCTTTCGCCAGTTGTTGCGCCATTGCTTTCGCGAGGCTGATCTCCGCCGCCTTCACGGCGTTGTACGTCATGCGGCCGCCGCTCTCGCGGCCCCAGATCGACGCGATCATCAGAATGACGCCGCCGCCTTGCCTTCGCATGTGCGGCACCACGAGGCGCGACATGCGCACGGCGGGAAAGAGCGTCTGGTCGAAGGCGCTCTGCCATTCTTCATCCGTCGTGTCGACGATGTCGGTGCCGGCGGCTTTGCCGACGTTGTTGACGAGGACGTCGACGCGTCCGAAGCGCTGCAGCGTGTCCGCCACCACGCGCGCGGCGCCGGCCGGCGTCGAGACATCGGCGGCGACGGCGAGCACGCGGTCATCGCCCCCTGCCACCTGTCGAAGGTCCGCGGCGGCGCGGTTCAGCGCGTCGGCGCCCCGCGCGCAGATCGTCACGCGGGCACCTTCCTCGACGAGCGCGCGGGCCGACGCCAGACCGAGGCCCTGGCTCGATCCGGTGATGATCGCGACCGAATCGGTGAGCTGCAGATTCACTTGGGGATGCCTCCGGTGAGATCGTTCAGGCGCCAGTCAAAGACGCCGTATCTTAACTGAAAGGTGTTCTGCAGCAGGAACTCGCGCTCGGTCGCGAAGAGTTTCGGCGCGGCCATGCCGAGAAGCGCCTGTTCGATCGGGCTGCGATCGACCCATCGCTCGCCGGCCTTCGCGAAGCTCGCGATGAATGCGTCCTGCCGCCAGCCAAAGAGCGGCGACACGATCACGGCGTTGGCGTCCGGGTTCACCTGGAATCCGGCCGGCCGCGTCACAAATTCCTTGAGCGCCTGTTCCAGTTGCTCGTCGAGGCGGTCGGCGCGATAGGCTTCGCTGCGCAGGCGGCCGCTGCCGATGGCGCCCCGGCCGAGGGCCAGCAGCGCGCGCGCGTCGCCCAGCGGCTCGATCATCGTCTTCTCGATCGCGTCGAGCGTCAGCGTACGGCCGGCCACGCGATGCGGCAACTGTTCGAACGATCCGGGAATCTGCCGGATGCTGTTGACCGGATAGTCCTTCGACAGGCCTTTGATCGGGTACTTGCCGATCACGGTCTGCAGCACAAGCGCGTTGTAGGCATTGATCCAGAAGGCCAGCTGCTCGGGCTTTGGCCAGGCGGCCACTTCCGCGGCCGGGATATCGAGCGAGCGGACGTACTGATCGAGGGGCTGCCGCTCGCTTTGAAGCCACCGGTAGTAGACGTGGCCGTCGCGGACGTACATGTCGAGAATGCGGTCGAGCGGCGCGTGGATGTCGGCCGCGGTCGCGCGCGGCGCCGCCGGACGACACAGCATCGCCGCCGCCAGGGCAACGCTCCACCCAACCGACAACACGCGCGCGGCGCCGCTAATGGCCATGTTCCTCACTGTCGTCCGGCGCGTTCCAGGAAGTCCTGCAGCGCGGCGTTGAACTCCAGCGGCCGTTCGAGATTCGACAGGTGGCCCGTGCGCGGCATGACGACGAGCTTGGCGCCCGGAATCGTCGCGGCCATCGCCTCGCTGTCGGCTTTCGGCATGAGCGCGTCTTCGTCGCCGCAGATCACAAGAGCCGGCACGTGCATCGCCGCGAGCGCGGCCGAGCGGTCGGGCCGCGTCTTGAGCGCGCCGATCGCGCCGGCGATCGCTTCGGCGCGATTCACTTCGATCAGTCGGCGCACGGCGTCGACCAGATCGGGTTGCTCGCGGTGGCTGGTGGCGCCGAGCAGTTTCGGCAGCATGGCGGTGGCCACCGCGGGCGGACCGTCGCGCTCGACCATCGCGCGCATCGCGTCGCGGCCGGCGCGGCCCTCGTCGGTGTCGGCGGTCATCTTCGTGTCGGCGAGGATCAGGTGCGACACGCGCTCGGGCGCGCGCGCCGCGAGGGCCATCGCGACGTAGCCGCCCATCGACAGCCCCGCGATCGCCGCCCTGGACACATCGAGATGGTCCATCAGGTCCAGGACGTCGCGCGCGTAGTCGTCCATGGTCGCGCCGTCGAGTTGCGGATCCTCGAAAGCCGGTCCCATGCCGCGAAACCCGCGCAGGTCGGATGCGATGAACCGCCACCGCGGTGGCACACGCGCAAGCTGTGGCAGCCACATGTCCGCGCTGAGCGGGAACGCATGCAGCAGGATCAGCGTCCGCGTACCCCTGGCCGGCTCCTCTCCGCGCAGTCCGGGCGATTCGAGATACCGCACAGACCGTGCGAGGAGGTTGGCGACATTGGTGACCATGCAAAAATCATACGGGGTCAGAGCCGTTTTCCACAGGCATTAACCGTTGAGGGACAGTGGTCCCCTTTCGAGGACCACTATCCCTCAACGGTGGAAACCTGTGGAAAACGGCTCTGACCCCGTATGATTCCTTCATGCGTCTTTCCCGAGTTCTGACCTTTGTCCTTGTCACCAGTCTGGCCGCCGCGGCCGCGTGCAGCAACGCGGCCACCGAAACGCCCGCGACGTCAGCGCCGCCGGCGGCCGCACCGGCGCTCATCCCCGCGCCGCCCGACGTCGCTGCTCCGCCGGCGGATGCCGTCAAGACCGCCTCAGGCCTCGCCTCAAAAGTCATCAAGGCCGGCACGGGCACCATCCACCCGACCGCAACGTCGACGGTGAAGGTGAACTACACCGGCTGGCTCACCAACGGCGAGATGTTCGACAGCTCCGTTGTCCGCGGCGAACCGATTGAGTTCCCCTTGAATGGCGTTATCCCCGGCTGGACCGAGGGCGTGCAGCTGATGGTGATTGGCGAGAAGCGCCGGTTCTGGATCCCGGAAGCACTCGCCTACAAGGGCCAGCCCGGATCGCCGCCCGGCACGCTCGTGTTCGACGTCGAACTGCTCGATATCAAATAGGCTGAGGGCGGCGAGGCGCGCCTCTTAGTACTTCGCCAGCGCCGCCATCAGTTCTTTGGCGGCCGCGGGCGCGGCGATGCTGCCGCGTACGATCTCGCGCGCGGAGAGCGCCTTGCCGTACAGCTGCTTGTTCTCATCGCTGTCCGTGCGCAACGTGGATCCCTGCAGCGACACGCCCGCAAACACTCCGCGCGAGCGCGACCACGCCAGCATCTCGGCGTGCATCGTCGCATCCGTTTGAGCGGACGCCTGGCGCCCCAGCGGACCGGCGGCGACGGCGGCATCGGCGCCCACCGTGAACTTGCTCGACAGCAGCTTGTCGACGCCGCGGCCGCTCATCACGAGCAGGATCACGTCGGTCGAGGATCCGCCGATCTGAAACCCGACGCTGCCGCCTTCGATCCGCATGCCGGATGGCGCCGACCACCCACCCTTCGTGCGGCACGCCATGTAGCCGCGCCCGTATTGCCCGCCAAATCCCACGGCGCCCTTCTTCACGCCGGGAATGATCACGACGCACTCGGCCTTCGTGAAGAGGTCCTTCGGGATGCTGGCGTCAGGCGTGCCCGCCATTTCGCGGAGCACCGCCGTGGCGTCACTCAACCGGTCGGCGTCGGCTCGCAGCACAGCCGGCACCGCCAGCGACAATGAAAACAGTGCGATAGCGAAGTTGCGCATGATTCTCCTATCCTACTCACGTGAAGAGACTGAGCGTGTTCCTTTTGGCACTCATCGCGGTTCTCGGCGCCGCCCTGATCGTCAACACCACCCGCCTGACCAGCCACCAGGTGCCCCCCGGAGCGCCGGCGGACATCACGATTGATCAGGCGATGGCGGTGACCCACCTGGCGGGGGCCATCCGATTCCGCACGATCACGACCGATGATGAAGCAAGAATCGCGCCCGATGTCTGGCCGACGTTTCACGCCTACTTGGCCGGCATCTTTCCGCTGACCGAGAAAAATCTGCGCAGGGAGACGGTCCTGAATGACTCGCTGCTCTACACGTGGACGGGGCGCCGCCCGGACCTGCCGCCGGTGATTCTCACCGCGCACATGGACGTGGTGCCCGCCGCCGAGGACACGCTCGCGCAGTGGACGCATCCGCCCTTTGACGGTGTCGTCGCCGACGGCGCGATCTGGGGGCGCGGCGCGCTCGACGACAAGAACGCCGCGCTCGGCCTGCTCGAAGCCGTCGAGGCGCTGCTCGCGCGCGGCTTCACGCCGGAGCGCACGATCTATCTCGGCTTCGGCCACAACGAAGAGGCCGGCGCCGCGTCGAGCGGCGCGGCGGCGATCGCGGCGTTGCTGAGGTCGCGCGGCGTGCACGACGCCGTTCTCGTCGATGAGGGCGGCTGGATCTTTGACAAGATTCCGGGGGTCGCGCGGCATGTCGCGCTGGTCGGCATTGCCGAGAAGGGCTACGTGTCGATCGAGCTCAGCGTGAAGACCGACGGGGGCCACTCCTCGATGCCGCCGCGCGAGACCGCCGTCGGCATTCTGGCGCGCGCGATCGATCGCGCCGAGACCCACCCGATGCCGGGCCGTCTCGACGGCGCCGGCGCCGCGCTGTTCGACACGCTCGCGCCCGAGATGTCGTTCGGCATGCGCGTGCTCTTCGCCAATCGCTGGCTCACTCGTCCGCTGCTGCTCAACGTGCTGTCGAAACAGCCGAGCACCAACGCGTCGATCCGCACGACAACGGCCGCCACAATGCTGCGCGCCAGCGCCAAGGACAATGTGCTGGCCTCAACCGCGGCGGCCGTCCTGAACTTCCGCCTGCTGCCCGGCGACACGCCCGACACCGTCATGGCGCATCTCGGCGATGTGATCGGCGATCCGCGCGTCACGATCGCGCCGTATCACGGCGAGCGGGGCGACGCGGCGTCGGCCGAATCGCGCACGGATGGACCCGAGTTCGCCGCGCTCAGCGGCGCGATCCGCGCGGTCTTCCCGGCAGTGGTGGTGGCGCCATATCTGACCGTCGGCGCCACCGACGCGCGCCACTACGGCAACGTCGCGCGGGACCTCTATCGATTCGTGCCGGTCGACCAGCCCGGCAGCACGGAGCTGCTCCACGCGCCGAACGAGCACATCCAGATCGATGTGTACATGAAGGCGATCCGCGGCTACGCAGCGATCATTCGGGGGATCTCGAATTAGTCCAGGGTCCAGGGTCCAGAGTCCAGGGTCCAGGGGTCCAGAGTGGAGCGTCAAGGGTCGGAGTCCGGACCCTGGACCTCGACGCTGGACGCTGGACGCTGGACGCTGGACGCTGGACCCTGGACCCTGGACCCCGGACCCCGGACCCTGGACCAGATCAGCCCCGGCCCTGTCCATCCACGGTCACGCCGAGATCCTGCAGCAATCCATCGTGCAGGTCGTAAATCCATCCGTGAATCGTCAACGGCTGGTGACGTGCCCACGCCGCCTGCACCGTCGGCGTCGCGGACACCGACGCGACCTGCGCTTTGACGTTGAGCTCGCAGAGACGACGCCAGCGCGCGTCGTCGGTCCGCGTGACGGCCAGCTCGTCGGCATGCGTCGCGCTGACGACCCGCAGCGGCGCCAGCCACGACTCGAGCGGCTGCTCCACCGGCGGCCCCAGCGCCGCCAGAACGCCGCCGCAGCCGTAGTGGCCGCATACGATGATGTGTTTCACCTTCAGCGTGTCCACCGCGTACTGGATGACCGACAGGCAATTAGGGTCGTAGGGATGGACGATGTTCGCCACGTTGCGATGTACGAACAACTCGCCCGGCTGAAGGCCCACGATCTCGTTGGCCGGCACGCGGCTGTCCGCGCACCCGATCCAGAGATAGTCGGGCTGCTGAATGGCGGTCAGCTTGCTGAAAAAATCTGGCTCGGCTCGACGGTGCGCGTCGGCCCAGCGCCGGTTCCTGGCCAAAAGATCGGAAAGCTGTTCAACCACGATGGATGGAGTCCAGTTTAATACCGCAGCGCGGCGATCCAATCCGCGATGTCGCGAATGACGTCTTCCGGCACGTGGCCGGGCGTGTCGTATTCGGCCGGCAGACTCCTGCCCACGCCGGGCAGGAACAAGTGATTCAGCGCCGGGTACGTGTGGAACGTGACGTTCTTCCTGCCGTCGAGCGCGGCCTTCCATTTCGCGAAGTCGCCGGCCATCGTCACCTGATAGTCGCGTTCGCCCTGCAGAATGAGGAGTGGTTGGGTCAGCGACTTCGCCGTAGCCGGCGGATCGTAGCCGCGCAGGTCGAGCCAGTACGACGCCGGCGCGCCCTGAATCCGCTTCGCGTTGGCGGCATCGGCGGGCGTCAGCGCGGCCACGGTCCTGACCAGCTCGCTCATTTGATCCACGGCCGCCTGCTCATCCGCCGTGATGCGGCCATCGGCGCCAACGAGGTAAAGCGTCTGTTCGAGCATCGCGCGATCGAGCTCGCGCGTCGCGCCCGCCATTGCAATCAGGCCGGCGATCGCCGGATCCGCGACGCCGATGCGCGGAATGAGCATGCCGCCGAGACTGTGGCCGATGACCACGATGCGCGCCGGGTTGATCTTCGGAGTCCGGCGCAGCAACGCGACGGCCAACACCGCATCGTCGACAGACTCGTCCTTCACGGTGAAGTTCTTGATCGCCGCGAGCTTCGCACCGTAGACCTTGCTGCGCTTGTCGTACCGCAGCACGGCGATGCCGCGCGAGGCCAGACCGAGCGCGAGATCCTTGAAGGTCTTGTTGGGCCCGATGGACTCGTCGCGGTCGTTCGGTCCCGACCCGTGCACCAGCACCACGGCGGCGAACGGCCCGGGGCCGTTCGGCATCGTCAGTGTGCCGGGCAGCGGCCAGTCGGGACCGCCGACGGTGACATCGGTCTCGGTGTATTTGCCGGCGTCGGCGTATGGCGGCGGTGAGTAGGACACCGGCGGCGCGTACGGCCGCATCGAGAAGCCGCCGAGCAGGCCCGCGGGATTGAACGCCAGCTGGATGTCGATCGCCGCGCGCTCGAAGTCGCACGTGACGATGGCGACGCGCATATTGCCGCGTGCCTCTTCGCGAATGGCGCGTTGCTGTTTGAACGCGCCTGTCTGCGCCAGCATCGCCGTCCACGTGGCGCGGAGCCGCTCTTCCGGCAACGCCGTCTGAATCGCCGGCGTGGACGCCGCGAGCACCTTCGCGAACTCCTGTTTGGCCAGCAGATCGACGATCGCCTGCGCCTGGGCGGTTACACCGTTCGGCGCCGCATCTTGCGCGGCCGCGCCGTGGGCGGCCAGCGAGGTTCCTGACAGCACGGCGGCCAGGATCATCAGCATGGTTCTGGTGACACGACGCATTTCGCTAGTGTGGCACAGCGGTTCGCCAGGACGCGTTTGCCGCCCTACTCGGCGCAGAGCAGGAGAATCGGGTCTGATGCGGCCGCGCGCCGCGCCGGCACGTAGCAGGCCGCGATCGCCACGAGCAGCACGCCGCTGGCCGTGGCCGCGTAGGTCAGCGGGTCGTGCGGCGTCACGCCAAAAAACAACGTGGCCACCGCGCGCGCCAGAGCCGCCGACGCGGCCAGGCCGGCGACGACACCCGCCAGCGCGAGCACCGCGCCCTGCCGCAGCACGGATGCGAGCAGCATGCGCGGCGTGGCGCCAACAGCCGCGCGGATGGCCAATTCACGCTGTTGCTCCACGACGGATCGAACGAGCGCGCCGGACAGACCCAGAAACGCCAACAGGATGGCGCCCGCCGCGAACACGCCGACCACGCCGAAGCGGGCGGCGCGCGGCGCGAGCGTGGTCTCGATCACGCGATCGAGCGGCTTCGCGCCGTCGAGCGGCAGCGACGGATCGGCGGTGCGCACCACGCGTGTGATGTCCTGCAGCAGCGCCGACGGATCGCCCGCAGTGCGCACGGTGAGAAACGCGCGCGGGAGCGGCAGTTGCCGCCACGGCACGTAAACGCCGCCGTGCGCCGCCGTGTCGAGCCCGGAATACCGGACATCCTTGATCACGCCAATGATGCGCGGCTTCACTCGCGGGCCTTTGGCCGTCGGCAGCGGCAGGTTCAGCTGGCGATCGAGCGTGGTCTTGGTCACCAGCGCCAGATGCGTCACGGCGGACTCGCTCAACACCGTCACCGGATCCCCGATGTCGTCGCCGTCGTTGAACAGCCGTCCGCTCACCAGCCGCGCGCCGAGGCTCTCGAGATATCCGGGCGTCACCGGCACCAGATCGAACGTGCGCGTAGCATCGGTGCGCTCCGACGACACGCGGATGGTGAACATGATGCCGCCATTGGCCGGCGGCAGCGCCGAACCCAGACCGGCGGCGATGACGCCGGGCAGGCGGCGCACATCCGCGAGAATCCGATCGGTCACCGCAAGGCGGCCGGCTGGATCAAGTGTCGACTCGCCGATCGGCACCGCCAATGTGACCACCTGTTGCGGCTGGTCGAGGCCGATGTCCGCGCGCGACACCATCAGGAGCGTGCGGCCGAGCAGCCCTGCGCCCGTGAGCAGCACGACGGCCATCGCCATCTGCGACACGACCAGCGCGGCGCGCAGCCGCTGGCTGCCGCGCGAACCGGTGGCGGCCGGCGCGCGCAAGGAGGTGGCCAGCCGCAACTGCCGCAGCGTGAGGATCGGCGCCGCGCCGCACACGATCACCACGAAGACCGCAAGCGCCAGCGCGCCCAGCAGCACGGGTTCGGTCGACGTGAATGTCGCGAGGCGCGGCAGGTCGAGTCCGGTCTGTCCCGCGAGCACGCCGGTCGCGATCTCGGTTATCCACGCGCCCAGCGCCGCGCCGGCAATGGCGAGAATCGCGGTCTCGAGCACGGCCACCCGCAGCAAGCGGCCGCGACTCGCGCCGAGCGCCAGCCGCACGGACAGCTCGCGCGCGCGGGCCACCGCGCGATTCACGAGCAGCATCGCCACGTTGGCGCAGGCCACGAGCAGCACCAGGCCCGACGCCGCGAGAAACGCAAGCAGCACCGGCCGCGCATCGCCCATCAGCGTGGCGCGCAACGTCCGCAGGTTGCTGCGGTAGTTGGCGCGCTGGTTCTCCGGCACGACGCTGGCGAGCACGCGCGCGGCGTCCGCTTTCGCCTCGTCCAGGGACTGGCCCGGCCGCACCCGCCCGATCAGCTGATACGAGCGCACGTCGTCCAGCCCCGTGGGCGTGAGCGCGGCCACGCCTCTGGCCGCGATCCACACATCAGCTTTGTCAACGACGGAGAACGACTCCGGCAGGACGCCGATGATGCTGAGCGTGCGTCCGCCGAGAGTGAACGTGCGATTCAAGGTCGCCGCCGGCCCGGGCGATCCACCCAGGAGCCTGGCGGCGAACGCGTGGCTGACGACCGCCGCATCGAGCGGTGTTAGGCCGTCGATCAGGCGGCCCGCTTCCGCCCGCGCGCCGAGCACGGTGAACCACTCGCCCGTGACGTAGGCCGCGCGGACGTCGCGCGGTTCGCTCTGGCTCTCGCGCAGGGTGGTTCGCTCGGTGGCGTAGCCGGCCAGCGCAATCGTGCCGCTCAGGCGATCGCGCCAGGTATCGAACTCCGCGAGCCTGATGCCGGTTTCAACGCCGGCGGTCACAAAGACGCGGCGCAGGGTGACGAGCCGGTCCGCGTCGGTCAACGGCAGCGGCCGGAGGAATCCGGCATATGCGAGGACGGCGGTGGTCAGACACACGCCCGTTCCCAGCGCGAGCGCCATCACCGCCAAGAGCGACGCCCAGCGTCCGGCGCGGACACCCTTCCAGGCAGACTTGAGATCGGCGGGCACGGACTCGAGCATCGGCAGCATTAGACACCGGACGTCGTGTCGCAGCGGCGATTTCTGACCGCCGACGTCTTCCGAGCCACCGCGGCGCTCAGGTCTCGGCGCGGATCACGTCGAGCACCGCCTCGCCGAGATCCCGGACTTTCTTCTCGCCGAAGCCGTAGATGTGTCGCATCGCGTCGATGTCGGCGGGCTTGAGGCGTGCGAGCTCGCGCAGCGTGGTGTCGTGGAAGATGACGTACGGCGGCACGCCGCGCTCCCGGGCCACGCGGAGTCGCAGCGCGCGCAGCGCCTCGAACAGATCGCGATCGACGCCGCTCCACGACTCGGTCTCGGTCTTCGACCGCTTCGGCAGCTTGCCCTTCTCCACCTTGCGCTGGCGCGCCAGCACGAGACCCGGCGCCGCGGACGCGTCCTTCAGCAGCGCGACGCCGTCGGCCGTCATCGTGAGAATGGGATACTCGCCCTCGGTCTGAACGAGAAACCCTTCGGCAATCAGCTGTTCAACGTAGCCGCGCACTTCGTCGATCGACGCGTCCTTCAATAACCCGAAGACGCTGAGCAGATTATGGCCGCGCGAGATCACGGCCTCCGTTTCGGCGCCGCGGAGCACGTTCACGACGTGCAGCATGCCGAAGCGCTGCTGAAGGCGAGCCACGCCGGACAGAATCTTGCGCGCGAGCGTGACCGGGTCGGGCACTTCCTCCAGCTCGCCCAGACAGTAGTCGCAGGCGCCGCAGTCGTCTTTCGTCCAGGTCTCGCCGAAGTAGCTGACCAGCCGCTTGTGCCGGCATCCCACGCTCGACGCGTACCGCTCCATGTCGCGCAGCAGCGTCTTGCGCGCGTCCGACAGCTCGCCGTTGCGCTCGAGCATCATCTTCCACTTCAGAAAGTCCGCGCCCGACACGATGAGGACGCATTCGGCTTCGAGGCCGTCGCGGCCCGCGCGGCCGGATTCCTGCTGGTAGTGCTCGAGCGATTGGGGCGCGCCGGCGTGAATCACGAACCGCACGTCCGAGCGGTCGATGCCCATGCCGAACGCCACCGTCGCCACGACAACGTCGATGTCTTCATTGAGGAACGCGTCCTGATGCCGGTGCCGCACATCGTCATCCAGCCCCGCGTGATACGGCACCGCGCGGATGTGCTGCTCGACGAGCCAGTGAGAAAGCGCGTCGACTTCCTTGCGTGACTGGCAATAGACGATGCCCGACTGGCCTTTGTGGCGCGCGAGAATGTCCTGCAGCTGCTTCTTCAGCGTCGAGCGCGGCAGCACGCGATACACCAGATTTGCCCGGTCGAACGAGCCGACCAGCTCCACCGGATCGCGCAAACACAGCTGTTCGATGATGTCCCGACGGACGCGCGCGGTGGCCGTCGCGGTGTAGGCGTGGAGGCTGAGCGCCGGCCAGCGGTCGCGCAGTTCCGCGAGCTGCCGGTACTCGGGACGGAAGTCATGCCCCCACTGGCTGATGCAGTGCGCCTCGTCCACGGCGACGAAACTGAGCGGCCGTTGTCCGACCAGCGACCGGAATCCGTCGCTGCCCTCGCCCACCAGTCGCTCGGGCGCGACGTAGAGCAGGTTGTACCGGCCTTCGCGGATGCCCGCGGCGACCTCGGACCTCACGTTGGGCGCCAGCGCGCTGTGATAGCACGCGGCCGCCACGCCGTTGCCGACGAGCGTGTCGACCTGGTCCTTCATCAGCGAGATGAGCGGCGACACGACCACGGCGAGTCCGTCACGCACCAGCGCCGGCGCCTGAAAGCACAACGACTTGCCGGCGCCCGTCGGCATCACGACCAGCGAGTCGCGATCGTCGACGATCGCGCGCATCGCTTCTTCCTGCAGCGGCCGGAAAGAGGTGTAGCCCCAGTAGCGTTCGAGCACTTCGGCGAGTTTCAACGTGCTCTGATCGTACCAGCAGGGTGC
>JAKALV010000080.1 GCA_021824055.1 Acidobacteriota bacterium | reverse complement strand
CGCGGGCGGCCCGGTGTCAAGCGGCGGCAAGCCTGGTTTGGCCGCGGTCTCCGACGTCGTTTCGGCGGGGCGTGAGGACCGGCCGCACGCGCCCAGGGCCGCGACAACCAGCAGGCTGGCGGCGGCACCGGCGACCGTGATCCGCCTCATGTCTTCTCCAGCTGCGCCGTGAGCGCGGCGATCGCCTGCTCGAGCATCGCGCGGTGCGCCGCATTGCGCGCATTGAGCAGGTCCTGCTCGGCGCGCGCTCTGGCCAACTCCAAGGTGCGACGCCGCTCGGCGACAACCGGATCCGGCGGATCGGGTTCCCGATCCGCTCGCCGGGCGTCATGCTCCTCCTGCTGCGCCTCGATCGACTTGCTTTCCCATCCCCGGGCCATGTGTACATTATGCTCTTGCCGTGTCATTCAAACGCGCGCTCGGGCCGTTCGACGCGACCATGGTCGTCATCGGCGGCATCATCGGATCGGGCATCTTCATCAACCCGTACATCGTGGCCCGGGCGCTGGACACGCCGGTGCTGGTGCTGGCCGCGTGGGTGGCGGGCGGCGCCATCGCCCTTGCCGGAGCCTTCGCCTACGCCGAGCTCGGCCAGCGGATGCCGCAAGCGGGCGGCCAGTACGTGTACCTCTCGCGGGCGTGGCATCCCGTGGTCGGCTTTTTGTACGGCTGGGCGCTGCTGTTCATGATCGAAACGGGCGCGATGGCCGCCGTCGCCATCGCGTTCGCACAGTACGCGCTGCGTCTGGCGGGCCAGCCGGACGCCGCCGTCACGGTCGTCGCCATCGCGGCGATCGTGTTGCTGTCGGCGATCAACTACATTGGCGTCACGCCGGGCAGCCGCGTGCTGAACGTATTCGTGCTGCTGAAGATGGGCGCGCTCGCGGTGATCATCCTGCTCGCGCTCTGGGGACCGTCGGCCCCCGAGTGGCTGTCGGCCGGTCGTCTCGACGCCACGCCATCCGGCGCGTTCGCCTTCGGCGCCGCGCTGATCCCCATCCTTTTCGCGTACGGGGGATGGCAGAACGCCAACTACGTCGCGGAGGAGATGCGCGATCCCGAGCGGCACCTGCCGCGCGCGCTGATTCTCGGCACCGCCATCGTCGTGCTCGTGTATCTGCTGGCCAACGTCGCGTATCTGCGCACGCTGGGCCTGGCCGGGCTGGCCGGCACGGAGACGCCCGCGGCCGACGCCTCGGCACGCTGGCTCGGGGCGGGCGGCGCGCGATTCGTCGCGGCCGCCATCGCGATTTCGACATTCGGCTTTCTCGATCTCGCGATCCTCGCCCCGACGCGCGTGTACTACGCGATGGCCTCCGACGGCGCGTTCTTCCCGTCGCTCGCCAAACTGCATCCGCGATTCCGGACGCCGGGCGCGGCCATCGTGCTGCAGTCGTTCTGGGCCGTCGTGCTCGTACTCACGGGCAAGTACGCGGATCTGCTTAACACCGTTGTGTTCGCCGACTGGATCTTCTTCGGGCTCACCGTCGCGGGGCTCTTCATGTTGCGTCGATCCATGGGGACACCCACCGGCTTCAAGACGCCCGGGTACCCATGGCTGCCGGCGATGTTCGTGCTGATCGCGCTCGCAGTGGTGTACAGCGTGGTCCGCGAAGCGCCGCTCCGGGCCGCCGCGGGCGCCGGACTGCTGGCGATTGGAATTCCGGTTTACTTCATCTTCAAACGCATCACAGGCAAGGGAACGGTGTCGATTGGCTGACGTGCTCGCACCCTACATGTATTGGGCCAAAACGCGCCCATCCACGACGTTCGATCTGGCCGCGAGCAACATGCTCGCCTGCTCGATGGACGACCTGCCCGGCGCGCGGGAGGCCGTGGAGCTGACGGCGCCGAATGACGACGGCTACGCGCCGCTGGCCGCGGCGATCGCGGCGCACTACGGCGTGACCGCGGACCGCGTGGTGCACGCCATCGGGTGTTCCGGCGCGAATTTCCTCGTCGCCGCCTCGCATGTGCGGCCGGGCGACGCGGTCCTGATGGAGACACCGGGCTACGATCCGCTGGAGGGCGCCTGCCGTCTCATGGGCGCCGTGGTGCACCATTTTGAGCGCCGCGCCGCCGACCACTTCGCCGTCGACGTGTCCGCGATGCGGCGCGCGCTCACGCCGCAGACGCGCCTGGCCATCCTCACCTCGCCGCACAACCCGTCGGGCGCCATGCTCGACCGGGCGACGCTCATGGCGCTGGATGCGTTTTCCGCAGAGACGGGCGTGCCGGTGCTCATCGATGAGGCGTACCTCGACATCTCGCTGCTGTTGCAGGCCGATCCCGGGCGCTTCGGGCGCGCCGCGTCGGTCAGCACCCGGCTGATCTCGACCAGCAGCCTCACGAAGTCGTACGGACTCAACGGCCTGCGCTGCGGCTGGGCCGTGGTGCCACCCGGCGTCGCGGAGCGGCTGCGGCGCGTGCGCGACGTCATGGACAGCGTCGGCCCGGCGCCGGTGGACCGGATGAGCGCGCTCGCCTTCTCGCATCTGCCGTCGCTGGCGGAACGCGCGCGGCGGCACGTCACGCGCAACCTCGGCCTGATGCGGGCGTTTCTCGCGGCGCATCCCCAGCTGGAGACGTTCGTGCCCCTCGACGCGACGATCCTGTTTCCGCGTCTCGCCGGCGCAACCGATGCCGGCGCCTTTGCGGCGCGCGCGGCCCGGCAGTTTGACGTCACGGTCATCCCGGGCCGGTTCTTCGACGCGCCGGCGCACCTTCGCATCAGCGTGGCCGGCGCCGTCGACAATCTCACCGGCGGGCTGTCGCGCCTGGCCGAGGCCCTGGGCGCGACGTAAGCCGTGGGTCACAACAGCGACTCCGCCGCGTTCGCCTTCGACCCGAGCGCCGCCCGGCAGGCGCGCGGGCAGCGCTTCCGGCATTTCCAGACGGTGGATGTGCCGCGGCTGCGCATCATCGGGTTCTTCCTGAACGCGATCGGCGTCGTGGTCCACAACTGGCTCGTGCAGGGCAATGTCTCGTGGCATGAGTCGATCTACGTCACCAGCGTGCTCGTCGGATACGCGCTCGTGGCCTGGGGGGCGATCGCGGTGTTCTGGACGCCGGCGTCGGTCGTCGACATCGGCGACGCCTTTCTCGTGTTCGATGTGGTCATGCTGGCCTTCGTGGTCTACGTGTCGGGCGCCAACCACAGCCTGCTGTGGCTCGTGTTCCTCGCGCGGCCGGCCGATCAGGTGGCCACCACCTACAAGCGGGCGCTCTTCTTTGCGCACCTCGGGCCGCTCGCGTTCCTCGGCCTCATGGCCTACATCACGGCCATCGAGCACCGCGAGGTCGCCTGGTCTGTGGAAATAGCCAAGGGCATTTTCCTGTACATCATGTCGATGTACATCGCGCTCACCGCCCGGACGGCTGAGGCGCGGCGCAACAAGCTCGCGGAGGCGCGACGCACCGCGGAGCAGGCGGTGCTCCAGGCCGACCAACGACGTCGCGAACTCGAGGACGCGCTCACGAAGCTGGAAGGCGCCAGCAAGACCAAGAGTGAATTCCTGGCCAACGTCAGCCACGAACTGCGGACGCCGCTCAACAGCGTGCTCGGCAGTTCGGACCTGCTCCTGGATTCCCCGCTCACCCGCGAACAGCGCGAGATGGTCGGGGTCCTGCGCGACTCGGCCGAATCGCTCACGCACATCGTCAACGACATTCTCGATCTCGCACGCGTGGAAGCGCGCCGCATGCCGCTCGAACAGATTCCGATGCGGCTGCGCGACGTCGCCGGCGCCACGCTGCGCATGTTCACGGCGCGCGCGCACCATCGGCCCATCGAGCTGGTCTGCCATGTCGAGCGCGATGTGCCCGACGCCCTCACCGGCGACCCCGTCCGGTTGCGGCAGGTATTGACCAACCTCATTGGCAACGCGGTCAAGTTCACCGAGCAGGGCGAGATCGTGCTCCGGGTGGAGCGGGATGAAGACCTCGGCGACCGGCTGGCCCTTCGCTTTTCCGTCCGCGACACGGGCATCGGCATTCCCAAGGCCCGGCAGGCCGCGATCTTCGAGGCGTTTACGCAGGCGGACGGCTCGAGCACGCGCAAGTACGGCGGCACGGGCCTCGGGCTCACGATTGCCCACGAACTGGTCGGCCTGATGGGTGGACGCCTGTGGGTGGAGAGCGAACCGGGCCGCGGCAGCACCTTCACGTTTGTCGCGTGGTTCGGCCGGACGCCCGGCGCGGATGCCGCGCTCGACGCGCCGTGGGGCACGCGCCCGCTGCGCGTGCTCATCGCCGACGGCAATCCCTCGACACGGCAGGCCCTCGAGGAAGCGCTCGCCGTCTGGCCCGTGGACATCCTCAAGGTCAGCAGCGGCCATGCGGCGCTGGCCGCGGCGGAAGCGGCGATGGCGCACCAGCCGGTCGATCTGGCGTTCGTCGACGTGAACCTGCCGGGCATCCATGGCTTCGAGGCGGCCGCCCGGCTCCGGGCCGCCCCATGCCGTGTGCCGCGGGTGGTCGTCCTTCTGCGAAGCCGAGAGTCGCCACTCGATGCCGAGCGCGCGGTGTCGCTCGGCGCGCTGTATCTCATCAAGCCGGTCACGTCTCACACGCTGGCCGAGTTGCTGCGCGGGGCGTTCGGCACCGATCCGCAGCACGTTGAACTGCGGCCCCAGTGGCGCCCGGCCACGCGGCCGCTTCGCATCCTCGTGGCCGACGACCACGAGGTGAATCAGGCGGTGGTGGCCGCCGTGCTCAAGAAGTGGGGACACGCCGTGGCCGCAGCGCTCGATGGACAGGAGGTCCTCGACAAGCTGGCGGGCGAGAGCTACGACCTGGTGCTGATGGACCTGCAAATGCCGGTCATGGACGGACTCGACGCGACCCGGCGCCTGCGCCAACGAGAGGCCGCGACCGGCGCCCGCCACGTGCCCGTGATCGCCATGACGGCGCGCGCCATGGACGAAGACCGCGAGCGGTGTCTCGCGGCCGGGATGGACGGGTACCTGTCGAAGCCGATCGATCAGGCCGAGCTGTTCAACGTGCTCGCGCAGTACGGCGGTCCCGACGCCGGCGCGGCGGTCCCGGCGACCGACCCGTCGTCAATCGCACCAGTCATCAGCGATCCCGGGCTGGTCCGGCATGTGGCAGGCCTCTTTCTCGCGACCGCGCCGGGCCAGGTGGCCCGTCTCATCCGCGCGCTCGAGCTCGGTGACGCCGCTCAAGCCCGCGCCGTGGCGCACTCGCTCAGAGGCGCGGCCACGTACTTCGCCGGAGCCGACACCTCCGCGATGGTAGCGATCGAAGAGTTGTGCGCCGAGGGCCAGGTGGACCGTGCGCTCAACGTGACCGGACAATTGCGCGCGGACATTGAAGCCCTCTCAGCGCGTCTGCGGGTCTTTCTCCAGTAGCCGGCGGATGCTCGCGCGGGCGCGACGCCGCAGCTCAGGCGGCAAGGGCGTCTTCGCGGCGCGCTGGCAGAGACCCACCGTCCGGCGCAGCTCCGCCGTCAATTGCGTGCAGCGGGGGCACGTCTTCGCGTGCCGGGCGATTCGCCCGCACTCCGCCGCATCAAGATCACCGTCGAGAAATGCGGACAAGCGTTCCGTCACCATCCCGCAGTCCGCGATCCGCTTGGCCATCAGGCCTCCTTCAAAAGGTCGCGCAACCGGCTTCGCGCCCGGTGCAGCCGCGTCTTCACGTTGTCTTCCGACAACTTCGTGATCTCGGCCACTTCCCGGGTCGACAACCCTTCCATCTCGCGCAGCAGCACGATCATCCGGTCGACCGGCGCCAGCCCGGCGAGTGCGGTTCGGAGTCGCCGCCCCAGCCAGGCGTTGAGCGCGAGCTCGTCGGGCCGCTTGGCGCCATCCGCCACGTCCATCGACGCATCGTGGCGGTCGCTCGACGAGTCACCGCCCGCCGGCTGCCCATCCAGCGACAGCATGTGCGCCGGTTCGTCCACCCGCTTGCGGCGCTTCATCAGGCAGAAGTTGCGCACGGTCCGAAAGAGCCAGGTCCGAAAGGCCTCCGGCCGTTCAATCCGCGTGATATGGCGGTACGTCTTCAGCAGCGCTTCCTGCATCACGTCCTCCGCGTCGTGCTGATTGCCGCACACCAGGAAGCTGAAACGGAACGCCACCGCCTGGACGCGCATCAACAGGCGCTCCATCGCCGCATGGCCACCCTCAGCCGCAGCTCGGACGAGCGCCTCGTACTCGGCGCCCGTATCGGCGCCATGTGAGTGATGCAGGTTCCCGGGTTTCGTCACAGAAGCATCCATTGTCGGCGTTTTTTCGCGGCCTTGTCACGTTTCACCAACGCCTGCATCTCTCAACAAATGGCACGACGACTGCATTCCGCTTTCTGGGCGGCCGGCGCGATGTTGTGGCTGGCCGGGCCCGCCTTCGCGCAGACGCCGCTCTCCCTGACGCAGGCGATTGACGACGCGCTGGCACGCAATCCGTCGCTGGCAGCCGCGCGCGCCTCCACCCGCCAGGCACAGGCCGAAACCCGGATAGTCCGGGCGGAGTGGATGCCCCGTATCAACTTCTCCGAGGCCTGGCAGCGCTCAACGCAGCCGGTCAGCGGGTTTGGCACCTTACTGAATGCTCGGCAATTCAGCGCGGCGGATTTTGCAGTTGATCGGCTCAACCACCCGGGCGCCGTCGATGGCTTCTCACGGCGGCTGGGCATTTCGCAGATCGTCTTTGACGCCGGCCATACTCGCGCCGCGGTGACCATGTCATCGCGTCGCGCGAATATCGCCGACGCGCGGGTCTCGGCGGCCATGGCGGATCTCGCGCTGCGGGTGACGCAGGCCTACGGACGCCAGGCCGCGGCCCAGTCTGCCGCGGAGGCGGCCGGGGCGGCCTTCGCCTGGGCTCAGGAGGACCTCGCCCGCGCCGAGTCGCGACGTAATGCCGGCACCGCGACCGACGCGGATGTGCTTGCGATGTCGGTGCACGCGGCCGACATGCGGCAGCGCCAGCTGCAGGCTGAGAGCGACATCATCACCGCGCGCGCGGCGCTCAATCAGCTCATGGGCGCGCCCACCGATCGAGTGCTGACGGTCGTCCTGCCGCCCATGACATCGGCGGTTCCCGAACTCAACGGGCTCGTGGCCGAGGCGCACAAGGCACGGCCCGAACTCCGCGAAGCGGATCAGGCCGTGGCGATGGCCGAGGCCGGCCTGCGCGATGCGCGTGGCGGATGGCTGCCCACCGTGGCCGCCGGAGCAGGATACGAGTGGAACGGGTTGAGCTACGCGACTCGCGACTCGGCGTGGACTGTCGGCGCGGAACTGCGCTGGAGCCTGTCGACCGGCGGCGCGGAGGCGGCGCGTGTGTCGGCCGCCAAAGCCGCCGTTGATGCCGCCCGCGCCGCGCGCGAGGCCGTGCGCAGCGCCATCGAGCTGGACGTGGTGACGGCCCGGCAACAGTGGCTCGTCGCCCAGGCACGCACGAACGTCGGCCGGCTGTCGGTTGACGAGGCTCGCGAGAGTCAGCGCATCACGCGACAGCGCTACGCGGCCGGACTGGCCACGGTACGCGACGTGCTCGCCGCGGCGTCGGCCGAGCTCGCGGCCGAAGCCCAGCGCACGGCCAACGACGTTGATGCCGTCACGGCCTGGGCCGCGCTCCAACGCGCGCTCGGCCGCGCGGCATTTACCCCCATTCAATAAGGACCGCCATTTCATGAGGCCCCACGTGCGCATTCGCTCCGCTGTCTTTGTGCTTCCGCTCGCCTTCGGGATCGCCGCCTGCGGCACCACGCCCGAGGCTCAACCCGACGATTCACCGGCGGTCGCGGTAACGACCTCGGCCGCCCGGCAGATGGACTGGCCCGCCCAGTTCGACGCCGGCGGCGTCCTGCGCGCCCGCACCACAGCGACCATTGCCAGTCGCCTGCTGGCGCCGGTGCTCGCGGTCCATGTCAGGCCGGGCGACAAGGTCCGCCAGGGACAGCCGCTGATCGAACTCGACGCGGCCGGTCTCGGCGCGCAAGCCACGCGCGCATCGGCGGCCGTCGCGGCCGCCACGGAAGGCGCCGCCGCGGCCACGGCCGACGTCGAAGGCGCGGAAGCGGCGCTGGTGCTGGCAAAGGCCACGCACGCGCGCATCGCGCAACTGCGCGCCGACCGCGCGGCCACGGCACAGGAACTGGACGAAGCGGTGGCGGCTCTCGCCGCGGCCGAATCGCGGCTGAAGGGCGCGCGCGCGCGGCGCAGCGAAGCGGCGGCCTCCCTGGACGCGTTCACGGCTGCGCGAGCGGCGGCGAAGACCGACGCCTCGTATCGCGTGCTGACGGCGCCATTCAACGGCATCGTCATTGAGCGCACGATCGATCCCGGCTCCATGGCCACGCCCGGCGCGCCGCTGCTCGTGATCGAATCCCCGTCCCAATTGCAGCTGGAAGCGCGCATCGACGCGTCGCGCGCGGCATTTGTCGCGGTCGGTCAAACCGTGGCGGTCCGCGTGGACACCGAGGCGGCAGACGCGCCGCCGCGCAACGGCCGCGTCACGGAGATCTCGCGCATTGACGCGGGCGCTCATAGTTTTGCCATCAAGATCGACCTGCCAGAAGTCGCGGGCTGGCGCTCCGGGCTGTTCGGACGCGCGCGTTTCGCCGGCGCGCCGCGACGCACGGTGGTCATTCCCGCATCCGCGGTCATCCGGCGCGGTCAGCTGAGTTTCGTCTTCGTCGCGTCCGACGACGGACACGCGCGGCTGCGCGCCGTGTCCCCCGGCGAATCGGGTCCGGCCGGCTCGAAGGGACCGGCCGAGATTGAGATCCTCGACGGCCTCGTGGTGGGCGAACTCGTCCTGCTCAGCCCGTCGCCCACGCTGGTCGACGGCGCGAAGATCACGACGTCGGGAGCCGGCCGATGAGCGCGTCCACCGGGCTGGCCGGCCGGCTCGCCGGCGCGTTTCTCCACTCGAAGCTGACGCCGCTCATCATCGTCACCTCCCTGCTCCTCGGGCTCGATGCCGTGATCGCGCTGCCGCGCGAGGAGGAGCCGCAGATCGTCGTGCCGATGATCGACGTGTTCGTCGATCTGCCCGGCGCGTCACCGACCGAAGTCGAGCAGCGCATCACGCGTCCGCTGGAGCGCCGGCTCTGGGAAGTGCCGGGCGTCGAATACCTCTACTCCACGTCGAGCCCGGGCCGGTCGATGCTCGTCGTGCGGTTCCTCGTCGGACAGGACGAAGAACGCGCGCTGGTCCGACTCAATCAGAAGCTGGCGGCTTCGGCGGGCGAGCTGCCGCCGGGCGCCTCGGCGCCGGTAGTGCAGGCGCGCTCGATCGACGACGTGCCGGTGATGACGCTCACGCTCTGGGGCAAAGGCTATGACGACGTGCGTCTGCGCCAGATGGCGGGCCAGTTGCGCGACTCCATCAAGGAGGTGCCGGATATCTCCGAAGTCACAATGATCGGCGGCCGGCCGCGGCAGGTGTCCGTGGACCTGGATCCGACCACGCTCGACGCCCGAGGACTTGACCCGCTCGGCGTGTGGCGGGCGCTCGTCCGATCGAACGTCCGGCAATCGGCCGGGCAGGTGCTGGGCTCGAGCGAGTCACGGCCGCTCGAGGCGGGTTCCTGGCCGACCTCGGCGCCGATGCTTCGCAACGTCGTCGTCGGCATGAGCGGCGGCGCGCCCGTCCACCTGGGCGACGTGGCCACGGTCACCGACGCCGGCGGCGAGCCCGAGAGCTACGTGGCCTTTCATTCGAAGGCCAACCAGTCGTTTCCCGCCGTGACGCTGTCGATCGCCAAGCGCCAGGGCACCAATGCCATCGCGCTGACGCGCCGCATCGAGCAGAAGCTCGACACCGTGCGCGGCTATCTGGTGCCGAACGACCTCCAGGTCACGATCACGCGCAACTACGGCGACAGCGCTGAACAGAAATCGAACGAACTGCTCTGGCACATGCTGCTCGCGGTGATCTCGGTGTCATTGCTGATCTGGTTCGCACTCGGCCGCCGCGAGTCGCTCGTGGTCATGACCGCGATCCCCGTCACGCTGGCGCTCACGCTCTTCGTCTTCTACCTCTACGGCTACACGCTCAACCGCATCACGCTCTTCGCGCTGATCTTCTCCATCGGCATCCTGGTCGACGATGCGATCGTCGTCGTGGAGAACCTGGTGCGCCACGCGCGGCTGGCCGGCGGCGCCATGACGGACGCCATCGCCATCCGGGCCGTCGACGAAGTGGGCAACCCCACGATTCTGGCCACGCTCACGGTCGTCGCCGCCATTCTGCCGATGGCCTTCGTCGGCGGGCTGATGGGCCCGTACATGCGGCCGATCCCGATCGGCGCGTCCGCGGCCATGCTGTTCTCGCTTGCGGTCGCCTTCATCGTCACGCCCTGGACCGCGATCCGCCTGCTGAAGCACACCGGCCATCACGCCATCGAAAAGGAAGGCCGGTTTACGCAGCTCTACCGGCGCATGATGTCGCGCCTCATCACGAATCCGCGCAGCCGGTGGATCTTCCTCACGTCCGTGGCGGTCATGCTGCTCGCGTCGGCCGCGCTGGTCCCGCTCGGGTTCGTGAAGGTCAAGATGCTGCCCTTCGACAACAAGGGTGAGCTGCAGGTCGTGGTGCGATTGCCCGACAATGCCCCGCTCGAGTCCACGGCTCGCGTGGCCACCGCGCTGGCGACTGAGGCGCTTAAGGATCCGCAGGTCATCAGCGCGCAGAGCTACGCCGGCACGTCGTCGCCGTACACGTTCAACGGGCTGGTGCGTCACTACTTCCTGCGCCAGCAGCCGAACCTCGCCGACGTGCAGATCCAGCTCACGCCGAAGGAGGCGCGGTGGGAACAGAGTCACACCATTGCCAAGCGGCTGCGCACGGTGCTCACGCCGATGGCGAGCGCACTGGGAGCGTCGATTCAGGTGGTGGAGGTGCCGCCCGGCCCCCCCGTGCTGCAGACCCTGGTGGCGGAAGTGTATGGGCCCAATCCGACGAAGCGCCTCGAACTGGCGCGACGGGTGAAGTCCGTGTTCGAGGCCACGCCGGGCGTGGTCGACACGGACTGGTATGTCGAGAGCTCGAAACCCAAGTGGCGGCTGGATGTCGATCAGGAGCGTGCGGCAGCGGCCGGCCTCTCGGCCGCCGATGTGTCCGAGGTCGTGCGCATGGGCGGCGCCGGCAGCCCGGCCGGGCTGCTCCATGATCCGCAGGCGCGCGAGGACGTGCCGATCGTGCTGCGCCTGCCCAAACATCTGCGCGGCTCGCTCGACGCGGTGCAGTCCCTGCGCGTTCAGGGCCGCGAGCGCGTGGCGGTCGGCGAACTGACGACCGCCGTGGCCGCGGAGGATGAGGCGAGCGTGTACCACAAGAACCTGCAGCCGGTGACGTACGTGACCGGCGACGTCGCGGGCAAGATTGAAAGCCCGGTGTACGCGATCCTGCAGATGAACAAGCAGATCGAGTCGCAGCCGGGCCCGACCGGCCAGCGCGTCGAGATCTTCAACGCGGTGCAGCCGTCCAACAGCGCGCAGTACGCGATGAAGTGGGACGGCGAATGGCACATCACGTACGAGGTCTTCCGCGATCTTGGCATTGCGTTCGCCGCGGTGCTGATCCTGATCTACATCCTGGTGGTGGGCTGGTTCCAGTCGTTTGCCACGCCGATGACGATCATGCTGGCCATTCCGTTTTCGCTCGTCGGCATCCTGCCGGCGCACGCGCTCGGCGGTGCGTTCTTCACGGCCACGTCCATGATCGGGTTCATCGCAGGCGCAGGGATCGTCGTCCGCAACTCGATCATCCTGGTCGATTTCGTGGAACTGCGCGTCAGCGACGGCATGCCGCTCGAGGATGCCGTGATCGACGCCGGCGCGGTGCGGTTCCGCCCGATGGCGCTCACCGCCGCGGCCGTCATCGTGGGCGCGGGCGTCATCCTCTTTGATCCGATCTTCCAGGGACTGGCCATTTCGCTGATGGCGGGTGAGGTCGCGTCATTGCTGCTCTCGCGCGTCACCGTCCCGATCATCTACTACATGACGCACAGCCGGCTGCGTCGCAATGCCGCACTGGCCGCCG
>JAKALV010000079.1 GCA_021824055.1 Acidobacteriota bacterium | reverse complement strand
CTCAGCGGCCCCAACATCCAACGGCGGAAAACAAGGCGCGGCATCAAACAATCGACCGTAACAGGGCCCGCGCGACCCTGTCAACGACTCGTCAAGAGCATTCAACATGGGGGGCCATGGGGAACCATGGGCAAGACCAACAGTTTTCAGGAAGCTCTTTGAAAGCCGGTCCCCATGTTGCGGCCGTTGGTTTTGATACCCTGACGTCGTGTACGTAGTTGGCATCGATGCAGGCGGGTCCAAGACCGTGTGCCAGGTTGGCGATAGCGAAGGACGAGTGGTCGCCGAAGCGCGCGGGGCCGGGGCTAATCTGCAAAGCGCCGGCGAGCTCGAGGTCGAAAAGGTGCTTCACGACGTGATGACCGAAGCGCTCGCGTGCGTCGGCCAGGGGCCGGCCGCCGTATGCCTGGGCATGGCCGGCGTGGATCGTCCGCACGATGCGCGCGTGATGCGCGCGATTCTCGCGCGCCTGTGCCGCGGGTCGAAGGCGCTGGTCGTGAACGACGCGCTCGTGGCGCTCGAGGCCGGCGCGCCCGGACTGCCAGGCATTGTGCTGATCGCCGGCACCGGCTCGATCGCGTACGGCCGCGACGGCCGCGGCCGCGCGGCCCGCGCCGGCGGGTGGGGGCACGTGCTCGGCGACGAAGGGTCCGGATTCTGGCTGGGCCGCCAGGCGCTGAGCGCCATCCTGCGCGCGGCCGATCAGCGCGGCCGTGAAACGGCGCTCACGGGTCCCGTGATGGCGCACTTCGGCGTCGCGCGCGAAACCGACCTCGTGCATCCGGTGTACGAAGGCGGCATGAAGCCCAAGGTCGTGGCCGCGCTGGCGTCGATCGTCGGCGCCGTGGCCGACGCCGGCGACGCCGTCGCGATGCACATCGTCGAGCGGGGCGCGCACGAGCTTGCCGCATCGGCGGCGTCGGTCGGCCGGCGTCTCGGTCTGGAAGCCACAGAGATTCCCGTGCCGCTGGCCGGCGGCATCTTTCACGCCGTGCCGCGCGTGCGCGCGCTCGTCGTCGCGCGGCTGGCCGAGCTGCTGCCCAATGCGCGGCCCGCGGTGCTGGAGGCCGAGCCGGCGAGCGGCGCCGTGCGCCTCGCCGCGGCGTATTTGCGGGACGACGTGCGGATCCCCGTCTATCTGGACACCACCCATTGATTCATACCGTCATTCATTCGTCCGCGCGCGCTGTTGCCGACGCGGTGGCGCTGTTTCTCGCCGACTGCCTGCAGGAAGATCCTGGCCTGGTGCTGGGACTGCCGACCGGACGCACGCCCGTGCCGATGTACCGCGCGCTCGTGCGGCTGCACCGGCAGGGCCGCGTCGACTTTTCCCGCGCGACGACGTTCAACCTCGATGAGTTCGTCGGCTTGCCGGCGGAACATCCCGGCACGTACCGCGCGTTCATGGAGCGGCATCTGTTCGCGCACGTCAATCTGAATCCGGCGCGCACGCACGTGCCGCACGGCGACGCGGCGAGCCCGCGCGCCGAAGCCGCCCGCTACGAGGCGATGATCGCGGCGGCCGGCGGCCTGGACGTGGCGGTGATCGGCATCGGCGGCAACGGCCACATCGGCTTCAACGAGCCCGCGGCGTCGCTGCCGGCCGGCACGAACGGGGTGACGCTGCGACGCGCCTCGCGCGCGGCGAACGCGGCGGCGTTCGGCGGACAGCTCGCGCGCGTGCCGCATCGCGCGATTTCGATGGGGGTCGGCACGATCCTGTCGGCCCGGCACGTGCTCCTGCTGGCGACGGGCGCGGACAAGGCGGACATCGTGGCGAAGGCGCTCCGCGGACCGGTGACGACGCGCGTGCCCGCGTCGCTGCTGCAATTGCATCCGCGCGCGGCCGTGATTCTGGACCGCGCCGCGGCGAAAAAACTTACTTCGCGCTGAGCAGGGCGCGCAGGCGCGGCTCGATGTCTTCGCCGATCGCTTCGCGCACCAGATCGTTCGACAGGCGCAGCCGCCGGGCGGCCTGGGTGGGGGAGAGCCCCGCCTTCTTCATCACGATCGCGGTCTTCACGTTCCATTTGGAGCGCCGCAGCAGATCGGCCGCTTCCAGCTCGTCGACGCCGGTCACCATCATCAGGATGCGCTTGGCGCGATCCTTCAGCTTCTCGGAACCGGTCTTGACGTCCACCATCAGGTTGCCGTACGTCTTGCCGATGCGCACCATGGCAATCGTGGTGAGCATGTTGAGCACCATCTTGGTGGCGGTGCCCGCCTTCAGCCGCGTGGAGCCGGCGATCACTTCCGGGCCCACCGCCGGCGCGATGATCAGATCCACGTAGTTCTGCAGATCCGCGCCCGGCCAGCACGTCACGAAGATGATGCGCGCGCCGACCTTGCGCGAGCCCGTCAGCGCGCCGCGCACGAACTGCGTGATGCCGCTGGCGCTGACGCCGACGACCACGTCGCGCTTGTTGATGCGCAGCCGCGCGACCGCCCGCGTGCCTTCTTCGAAATTGTCTTCCACGCCTTCCTTGGCGCGAAACACCGCGTCCTGGCCGCCGGCCATGATGGCCTGAACGAGCTCGGGCGGCGTGCCGAAGGTCGGCGGCATTTCCGCGGCTTCGACGATGCCCAGCCGGCCGCTCGTGCCGGCGCCCACCAGAAACAGCCGGCCCTTCTTCTTGAGCGCGGCGCTGATGATCTCGACGCCGTGCGCGATCCGTTCGCGCTCGCGATGCACCGCGGCGACGACCTTGCGATCTTCATTGACCACCAGATCGACGATGTCGAGCGGAGACATCTTGTCGATCGCGAGGGAGGCCTCGTTAATGGCTTCGGTAGGAAGGGATTGCCACTTGGATTGATACGCCATGCGAGTCGCGCGAGAAAGCTAAGGCTATCATGTGCCGTGATCGACGTGTACGTGCGTCACCTGGAAGTGGCCCGGCGCCTCGCGCCCAATTCCCTCGAGGCTTACAGCCGCGACCTGGGCCGGCTCGCCGGGTTCGCCGAGCGCCGCGGCCGGCCCGTCGAGGCACTCACGCTGGGCGAGCTGGAGCAATTCGTCCGCGAGCTGATGACCTCCGGCCTGTCGCCGACCTCGACGGCGCGCATCGTGGCGTCCGTGCGGGGCTTCTACAAGTTCCTGCGCCTGAACGGCTCCATTCCCACAAATCCCGCCGAAGACCTGCACAGCCCGCGCACGTTCCGGTCGCTGCCGAAGTTTCTGAGCCTCGAGGACGTGGAATCGCTGCTGCAGGCGCCGCCGCTCGACACGCCGCTCGGCCTGCGCGACAAGGCGCTGATCGAATTGCTCTACGCCACGGGCCTGCGCGTGTCGGAGCTCGTCGGCCTTCGCGTGCCGGACGTGCGCCTCGAGGAGGGATTCCTCAAGACCATCGGCAAAGGGAGCAAGGAACGCCTCGTGCCGATCGGCGATGAGGCCGCGAAGTGGGTGAGCCGATATGTCGCGGAAGCCCGGCCGGCGCTCACGAAGAAGCGGGAAGTGCCGTGGCTGTTTCTGAACCACCGTGGCCAGCGGCTGTCGCGCGTCGGGTTCTGGAAGGGACTGAAAGGCTACGGGCGCAAGGCCGGCATCAACGCCCCGCTCAGCCCGCACGTGCTGCGGCATTCGTTCGCGACGCACTTGCTCGATCGCGGCGCGGACCTGCGCGCCATTCAAACCATGCTCGGGCACGCGGACCTGTCGACGACGCAGATTTACACGCACGTGCTCGAAGCGCGGCTCCGGCTCGTGTACGACCGCTTCCATCCCCGGTCGTAGTAGTGGTAGCGTTAGTGGTTTAGCGGAGGGGCTCGATGGATCGCCATGGACCCTGCCGCAAAGGAGCTGCTCAATGGGGCGTGTTGCTCGCCATCTCTTTACGTCTGAATCGGTCACGGAAGGTCATCCCGACAAGATCGCGGATCAGATTTCCGACGGCATCCTCGACGCCATCCTGACACACGACACCGTGGCGCGCGTGGCGTGCGAAACGCTCGTGACCACGGGCCTCGCGATCGTGGCGGGCGAGATCACCACCAACTGCTACGTCGACTTTCAGAAAGTCGTCCGCGACGTGATTCGCGAGGTCGGCTACACGCGCGCCAAATACGGATTCGACTACGAAACCTGCGCGGTGCTGTCCTCCATTCACGAACAGTCGCGCGACATCGGCCAGGGCGTGGATACGGGCGGCGCCGGCGACCAGGGCCTGATGTTCGGCTTCGCCTGCACGCAGACCACGGAACTCATGCCGCTGCCGATCATGCTGGCGCACAAGCTGGTGCGCGGCATGTCGGAACTGCGCCGCGACGGCACGCTGCCGTACCTGCGGCCGGACGGCAAATCGCAGGTGACGGTGGAGTACGAAGGCGACAAGCCCGTGCGCATCGACACCGTGGTCATGTCCACGCAGCACAGCCCGAGCGTGACCCAGGACACGATCCGCGAGGACTTCATCGAGCGCGTGATCAGCAAGGTGATCCCGGCCGAGATGATGGACAAGAAGACGAAGATCTACGTCAACCCGACGGGACGCTTCGTCATCGGCGGTCCGCACGGCGACGCCGGAGTCACCGGACGCAAGATCATCGTCGATACCTACGGCGGCTACGCGCCGCACGGCGGCGGCGCGTTCTCCGGCAAGGATCCGACCAAGGTGGACCGCTCGGCCTGCTACATGGCGCGCTACATCGCGAAGAACGTGGTGGCCGCCGGCCTCGCCGAAAAAGCCCTCGTGCAGCTGGCCTACGCGATCGGCGTGGCCGAGCCCGTGTCCGTGCTGGTGGATACCGGCAACTCCGGCAAGATCGACGACGAGAAAATGACGGAACTCGTGCGCGCGCACTTCAAGCTGACGCCACGCGGCATCATGGACACGCTCGATCTCCGGCGGCCGATCTACCGGAAGACGGCGGCGTTTGGCCACTTCGGCCGGACCGAACCCGAGTTCACCTGGGAGCGCACGGACAAAGCCAGCGCGCTTCGAGCCGACGCCGGCCTGTAGGCGGCGACCGCACTACCGAGACGTTCGTGCTGTTTCGGCGATTGATCCAGACAACGGCGGCCCTCGTGGCCGCCGTTGCCGCGTACACCGCCATCACGCTGCCGCCCGGGCGCATCACGATTGAAACGCCGCTGCCGGCCAATGCCGTGATCGGCGCGTACCACATCCACACGACGCGCTCGGACGGCGCGGGCACGCCCGATGAAGTGGCGGAGGCCGCGGCCAAAGCCGGGCTGCGGTTTGCCGTCATGACCGATCACGGCGACGCGACGCGCCCGCCGGACGCGCCGCGCTATTCCCACGGCGTGCTGCTCATTGACGATGTCGAGATCAGCACCGTCGAAGGCCATGTCGTGGCGCTGGGCCTGACGGGCCCGGCGCCGTATCCGCTGGGCGGGGAAGCCCGCGACGTCATCGAAGACGTGCATCGCCTCGGCGGCGCGGCGATCATCGCGCATCCGGACTCTCCGCGCGAGGAATTGCGGTGGCACAATCCCGGCGTCGCAACGGGCGGACCCGGCGGGCTCGCCGGGGGGCGCGGCCCGGGCACCGACCTGGCCGGCGCGGATGGACTCGAGTGGCTGAACGCCGACAGCGAATGGCGCAACGACGGCTGGCCCCAGCTGGTGAACGCGGTGCTGCACATGCCGTTCCGCCCGGCCGAGTCGTTTGCGCAGTTGTTTCACCGGCCGGCGGTCACGCTGCGCCGGTGGGACGCGCTCGCGCGACGCGCCAGCGTCATCGGTCTCGGCGCCGTCGATGCGCACGGGCTCATCGCCGGGCTCTACACATCGACGTTCCGGAGTTTCGCGCAAGCAGTGATTCTGGATGGGCCGCTCACAGGCGATCCCGCCGCGGACGCGGCGCGCGTTCTGCGCGCGCTCCGCACGGGCCGGGCCTTCACGGTGATCACGGGCATTGCCGGACCGGCGCTGCCGCAGTTGACCGCGCGCGACGACACGCGGACGGCCGTCATCGGCGGACGGCTGACCGCGCCGGTCGGGCACGTGCGCATCGAGGCGTCGATGCCTGCGGCACCCGGCGCGCGCGTCGCCATCCTGCACAACGATCGCGAGGTCGCGAGCGGAATGGGCCACGCCGAAGTGGCGGGCGATCCCGAGCCTGGCGCCTATCGCCTCGAAACCTTTCTCGGCGGCCGGCCGATGCCCTGGGTCGTGACCAATCCGGTCTACGTGGATCCGCCGGCAGCCGCGTCAGTGCCGGCCGCGAGTGGCTCGCCGCGTGCGCCGCGTGCGACGGCCGCGCAGGTGCCGGCCGAAACCGTTCAGATGCCGCTCGCGTTTGGCGCCGCATGGACGATCGAGCACGGGCCCAGTTCATCCGGATCGATCACGGATTCGCCGCGCGGTCTGGTGTTCGCCTTCAGCGTGGGCGTGCAGCAGCCGGCCGTTGAGTATGTGGCGCTGGCGCGCTCGATCGGCGAAGGGGGGGAGTCCTTCGACCGGATCGAGTTCACGGCCAGCGCGGACGCTCCGATGCGTCTCGCCGTGCAGTTCCGCCTGCCGGGCGGACACGACGGCGAACGATGGGGACGCTCGATTTATCTCGACGCAACGCCGCGCCCGATCATCGTCCGCATGTCCAGTCTTGTTCCGGTGGGGTTCCGCGCCACGCGGCGGCCGGTCGTAGCGCGGATCAAGGCGCTGCTCCTGACCATCGACACGCTGAACACGGCGCCGGGCACGCGCGGCGTTGTGCATCTGTCCGATATCCGCTTGGTGCGATCGGGCGATCCGGCCGACTCAGGTCCGAACGGTCAGCAGCAGGTAGAGCGCCCCGGCCAGGAACAGCAGGTTCGGCGCCCAGGCCGCAAGGGCGGCCGGTAGCAGCTCGGCCTGTCCGAGAAATCCAAACGCCGTAAACGCGATCTGGTACGCGAACGCGAGCGCGATCGCGAGGCCGATGCCGTACAGGGCGCCGCGCCGGCCGGTGGTGACGCCGAAGGGCAGCGCGATCAGCGTCATCACGATCGTCATCAGCGGAAATGCGATCTTGCGGTGCAGGTCCACTTCATAGCCGCCCACGCTGAGACCGCTGACCTTCAACTGGGTCACGTAGCGCCGCAACTGGCCGACGGTCATGGCCTGCGCGTCGGCCTGCTCGGTGTCGAAGTACTTCGCCGAATCGAGCTTCAGCGACTTCGTCCGGAAATTGTCCCGGCGCGCCGTGCCGCCCACGGGAAACGCCTGGGTCCACCCGGGACCGCCGGTCCATCCCGATCGTGAGGCGCTGGCCCGCTCCACGAACGTGTGCCTCGACACGCGGTACGGATTCCGGGTGATCTCGTACACCGACAGGCCGGCAAACGTCCGGCGCTGCGGATCGTAGCCGCCGTAGTAGTACACCCGGTCCCCGGTACCGACGAGCCAGTGGCGGTTCGTGATGTCCACGGTGTTGGCCGGGCGGTCCCGGATCACATTCTCGATGGCGGTCTTCTTCTTGTTGGCCGCCGCGAGCACGTATTCCTCGAGGACGAACAGCACGCCGCTCCACAGCACCCCGAACACGAGCAGCGGCACCGCGAGCCGATAGAGGCTCACGCCGCACGCGCGCAGCACGGTCAGTTCGCTCGTCTTGCTGAGCGAGCCGATCGTCACGAGCACGGCGACGAGGATCGCCACGGGAATCAGGTAGTAGATGTACTGCGGCGTGGAATACCACAGAAAGTCGAGCATCGTCCCGACCGACACGTTGGACTTGAAGAGCTTGTCCGACAGGTCGACGAGCGTGCCGATGTAGAAGAGGCCCAGCAGGGCCACAAACGCGAGCGACACCACGTGGATGTACTGGCGCATCACGTAGAGGTCGATCAACCGGGGCCGCGGCATGCCGAGCGCGGGGAGCCGGATCACCACGACGGGCTTCACGTGAGGTCGCGGCGCGGCCGGCGGCGCGTCGGGCTCGAGGGGCCCGAGCCGGGCCGCCAGCGCGGCCGGCCATCGGAGGGCGAGGGAGCGCTCGGTCTTGCGCGACCGCCACCAGATGATGCCGAGCGCGAGGGGGCCAAGGACGATGTTCGGCACCCACCGGGCCCAGAGGGCCGGAAAGCGCTGGCTCTTGGTCAGGGATTCGAACACCGTCATCAGGCCGTAGTACACGAAGATCAGCGCCAGGCCGAGGGCGAAGGAGGCGAACTTGCCGTCCTTGCGCGTGTGCACGCCCAGCGCCACCCCGAGCAGGCCCATGACCAGGCAGGCCACGGGGAACGAGAACTTCTGCTGAATGTAGATCACGGCGGGATGCGTCGGCACGCCGCGGCGGATCTCGTCGGCTTCTTCGACCCGCAACTCGGCGATCGTCATCTCGCGGATCCCGGGGACGATCTCGATCCTCGGGAACACGTCCTGGGGATTGATGTAGTAGCTCTCTTCCTTGATCCCGTCGGTCTGATCGTAGACGCCCGGCTCGGCCCCGGGCATGCGGCGGCTGACGCCGCTCAGGATGATCTCCACCCGGCCGGCCGCGCGGTCGATCACGAGTTGCCCTTCGTTGGCCAGCACAAGTGTGGGAAGGCCTTGATCGCGCGAGATGGCCAGCATCACGCGCTCCCAGATGCCGTCCGGCCGAACGGCGGCCACGTAGAGGACCTTGCCGGGGAAGCCCTCGTAGAAGACGCCGGGCTTGATCTCCTGCGCCGAGCGCTCGGCCAGGAGGTTCATCGTGACCTGTATGAAGGTGCGGTTGCCGGCCGGGATCGCCTCGATCATCACGTAGAGGGTGACGGCGCCAACCAGGGTCGCCATGATGAGGACGGGCCGAAGGATCCGCCAGAGGCTGAGTCCGCACGCCAGAAAGGCGACAGTTTCCCGGTCCGCCGACAGCCGGCCGAGCGCGATCAGGGTGCCGATCAGGAACGCCATCGGCAAGGTCACCCCGAGGGCCTGCGGCAGGAGGTTAACGATCAGGTAGATGACCGTGCCGAGGGGCGCGCCTTTGGCCAGGAGGTCCTGCGCCTGGAGCATCATCGGCTGGATGGCGAAGAGGAATGTGAGGACCGTCAACGCCAGGAGAAATGGCATGACGGTTTCGCGAATCACGTAGCGGTCGAGCGTGCCCATTCCGGTCGGGAGCCACGATACCAGATTGGGGCGGCCGGCCGGCGGCCGGACCGCACAAACCATCCACAGGCCATGTTTGAACCATAGATAGCTAACGTCTGATAATATATGTTATGTTAACTCATATGCTTGGCACGGCCTCGGCCACCCCTCTTGGCCTCCGGTGCCGCCACCCGGCATTCTCGCCGTTCGCCGCCCCTCTCGCTGGTCTCGCCAAACCGCGGGCCGTTGCATCCCCCACGCGACGCGCCCTCGACGACCGCCGCTATGCGCTATTCAGAGCGCCGCATACCTATGCAGCCGGAGCGTTTTTCAAACTGCCGTCGCCGCCTTGCACGGTCATGTGAATCGAGGACCCCAGGACCAATCGGACCGAAGGACGACGAGTGACGTTGAACGTTGGACCTTGAACTATGCACGACACCGCACCGGACTGCCTACCCGAGATGCAGCGGCTGGGACGCAGCGGCCTCAGTTCTTGCTGTTGCGGAGTTCGGTAATGATGCCCTCGAGCGCTTCGATCACCTCGGCCTTGTCGACATTCGACCGTTTGAATCGGAGGTTCAACTGGAAGGTCTTGGTGGGCGGTCGATACTGGAAGACGAACGCTTTCGGCCGGCCTGGCTTGGGCACGGCGGCGACGCGGCGAGCCTTTTCTCGTGTGACGGGCTGGACGCCACCGTCCTTGGTCAGCTGCTCGATGAACGCGACCATTTTCTGAGGGTCGTTCTTCCTAACTATCTGTAGAAGCAACGACTTAGACGAAATGTCGGCCAGCCGACAAAGATTTCTGACCTCGTCAGGCATGCCTGCCAGCGCCAGGGACTCCGTCACGCTCGTGCGCGACTTTCCCAGCCGTCGGGCCATGTCCTCGTGGGTGTAGCCGCACCGGTCCGCCAGGCTTTGAAGCGCCTCGGCCTCTTCAAACGGGCTCAGGTCCTTGCGCTGGATGTTCTCGACCAGCGCCACCTCAATGATCTCGTCGTCATCAACTTCACGAATGACGACCGGGACTTCCCGAAGCCCGACGCGGACGGAGGCCTGATATCGACGCTCGCCGGCGACGATCTGATACCGGCTGCCGCGCTGGCGCACGATCAATGGCTCGATCACGCCCTTCTCGGCAATCGACGCCATGAGCTCCGACAGGTCGCCCATGACCTGGCGCGGCTGATCGGGGTTCGGATCCACCTGTTCGATCGGCACCATCCGCCCAATAGGCGCGCCCCCTTGCGTCGTCAACGCATCCACGTAGTGCGAGTCGTGACGCATCTTCAGTGTGGCTGGCAATCCGCGTTTAGACACGATCGATGACCTCCTCGCAGAGCCGGTAATACTCCGTCGCGCCGGATGAGTCTGGGGCGAACGCAAAGATGGACTCCTTGTACGCCGGGCTTTCCTCCAGGCGGACGCTCTTGGTAATAACAGTTTTAAAGACCTTCTTGCCAAACACTTTGTCGATCTGCGACCGGATGTCGCGCGCCAGCGCCGTGCGCTTGTCGTGCATCGTGATGACGACGCCGAGGATCTTGAGGTCGGGATTCGCGCGGGACCGGACCTTCTCGATCGTCTCGAGCAGGTCGTCAGTGCCCTCGAGGGCGAAATACGACGACTGGATGGGAATCAGGAGGTGCGTGGACGCCACCAAGGCATTGACGGTCAGCAGCCCGAGGGCCGGCGGGCAGTCAATCACCACCGCGTCGTACTGCCCTTTGACCGTGGCGAGCCGGTCCTTCAGTTTGAAGTGCGCGTCGAGCTCCCCCACCAGCCGGCCTTCGAGTTTGGCCAGCGCGATGCGCGACGGCGCGATCCAGAGGTTCGGCTGCGCGGTGGCCCGGATAATGTCGGCGAACACGATCTTCGGATCCAGGATGGCGTCGTACACGGAGTGCTGCAGCGTGGTGATGTCGAGGTACGACATCGTGCTGTTGGCCTGCGGATCGAGATCGATGAGGAGCGTACGCTTGCCGCGCAGCGCGAGCGCGGCCGAGAGGTTGATTGCGGTGGTCGTTTTGCCGACGCCGCCCTTCTGATTGGCGATGGAAATGATCACGTCAGCCTTGCAGGCATTCTAGGGACCGGCCTCGCGCGTTGTCAAGGAAAGCCCTACATCTTGTACCCAAGATCCTCGGGATCCAGGCTCTCCAGCCACCGTTGCAGCCGGTCCTGGTCGGCTTCCTCCGCCGAAATGTCCGTTGAGGAGGCGCGCTCGAGCACGCGCGGATGGACGAACACGGGCGCCTTGGCCCGAAGCGCCAGCGCCAGCGCATCGCTCGGCCGGACGTCCACCAGCGTGGTGTCGCCGTTGTGGCGCAATTCGAGATAGGCGAAGAACGTGCTGTCGCTGAGGTCGTGAATGACCACCCGGGTGAGCTCGGCGCCCAGCTCGGTCAGAATGGCGCGCACGAGATCGTGCGTCAGCGGCCGCGGCGGCGAGACGTTCTCGATCTGCAGGGCCACCGCGTTCGCTTCCACCGCGCCCACCCAGATCGGCAGCACGCGCTGGCCGTCGGTGTCCTTCAGGATCACGATCGGCAGGTTCGTGATCGGATCCATCATGAGGCCCTTGATCGCCATCTCAATCAACATGATTCGCAGGGGCCATGGCCTCTCCTCGCAGACTGTTCGGCGCCGCCGCCGTGATTCGAACCGGCACCAATTGTCCCACCAACGACGCGTCACCGGCGAAGTTCACCACCGTATTTCCCGACGTCCGGCCTGCCAGCTCCCAGTCGCGGCGCCGTGACCGCGCGTCGACCAGAACCGCCTCAACCTGGCCCACCATCGACGCATACAGACGCCCCTGAATCTCCCGCTGCAGATCCTGCAGGGCCACGATCCGCCTCGTCTTCTCGCCTTCGGGCACATCGTCAGGCAGCCGCTTCAACGCGAGCGTGTTCGGACGCGGCGAGTACTTGAACGAGAACATCGAGTGATACTGCGCCCGGCGCGTGAGATCCAGCGTGAGCTCGAAGTCCTCGTCCGTCTCACCGGGAAAACCCACGATCATGTCGGTGGACAGCGCGATCGACGGAATCGCCTCGCGCAGCGCCGACAACTGCTCGAGGTAACCGGCTCGC
>JAKALV010000405.1 GCA_021824055.1 Acidobacteriota bacterium | reverse complement strand
GGACCGATTCGAAGGACATGGATCCGGTGTGGGTGGGCGACACGGTCTTCTTTATCTCGGACCGCGACGGTGTCGCGAACGTGTGGGCGTACGAGTACAAGACAAAACGGCTGCGGCAGATGACGAAGTTCACCGACTTCGACGTCAAGACGCTCGACGCCGGCGCTGGTGTCGTGGTCTTCGAGCAGGCCGGCGAGATTCACGAGATGGATCCGGGGTCGGGCCGCGAGCACGTGGTGACGATCACGGCGGCCGGCGATTTCCCGTGGATGATGCCGCGCTGGGAGGATGTGTCGTCGCGCATTGCCTCGATCCGTCTGTCGGCCACCGGCAAGCGCGCGCTGGTGGAGGCGCGCGGCGAAGTGTTCACGATCCCGGTGGAGAAGGGCGACGTGCGCAACCTGACGCATTCGAGCGGATCGGCCGAGCGTGACCCGGCGTGGTCGCCCGACGGCCAGTTCGTCTCGTACTTCAGCGACACGTCGGGCGAGTACCAGCTGATCATCGAGTCGCAGGACGGCATCAGCGCGCCGCGCGCGATCGCGCTGCCGAACCCCACGCACTACTACACGGCCTCGTGGTCGCCCGACTCGAAGAAGATCGTCTACACCGACACGAACCTGAACGTGTGGGTGCTGGACGTGGCGAACGGCACGGCGAAGACCATCGGGCGCGACACCTGGATGGTGCCGACCCGCACGGTCAATCCGGTGTGGAGCCCCGATTCGAAATGGGTCGCTTATGCGGCGCATCTCCAGTCGCTCTATCACGCCATCTTCGTCAGCAACGTTGAGACCGGCGAAACGAAGCAGGTGACCGACGGATTGTCCGACGCCACCTGGCCCGCCTGGGACGCGAGCGGCAAGTACCTGTGGTTCATGGCGTCGACCGACTTTGGCCTGGCGTCGCAGTGGCTTGATATGACGTCGTACGACCACACCGAGACGTTCGGCCTCTACTTCGCCGTGCTGAAGAAGGGCGAGCCGACGCCGCTCATTCCCGAAAGCGACGAAGAAGGCGCGGCGGCGGCGCCCACCGCGGAGCGCGACGCGGCACGCCCCGCGGCGCAGCGCACGGCGGCGCCGGTGACGGTGCAGATTGACTTCGACGGCATCCAGCGCCGCGTGGTCGCGGTGCCCGGAATTCCGGTGCGCGCGTATTCGCGCCTCAAGTCCGGCGTGGCCGGCACGATCTACTACCTCGACGGCAACATCCTGCATCGCTACCGCCTGACCGAGCGGCGCGCGTCCGACTTCATCACGGGCGTGGCCGACTACGACGTCAGCGCGGACGGACACAAGCTGCTCTATCGCGGCGGGGGCGCCGCCGGCGGGGGACGCGGGGCCGGCGCGGCCGGCGCCGCTGGGGGCGCGAACCTCTTCGTGGTGGATGCCGACAAGACGCCGCCGCAGGCCGGCGCCGGGCGCCTGACCGCGAACCTGCAGATGTACCTCGAGCCGCGCCAGGAATTTGCGCAGATCTTCAATGAAGGCTGGCGCAACCAGCGCGACTACCTCTATGTGAAGAACACGCACGGGGCGGACTGGCCGAAGATGAAGCAGATGTACGGCGCGCTGCTGCCGTACGTGAATCATCGGGCCGACCTCAACTACCTCCTGGACAACATGGGCGCGGAGATCGCGATCGGCCACTCCTATGTGCGCGGCGGCGACATGCCCGAGGTGCCGCCGTCAACCGGCGGCCTGCTCGGCGCCGACTTCGTGGTGGAGAACGGCCGCTACAAGATCACGCGCATCTACGATAACGAGAGCTGGAATCCCGAGCTGCGCGCGCCGCTCGATCAGCCGGGCGTCGACGTGGCGGTCGGCGATTATGTGGTGGCCATCAACGGCGTGGAACTCCGGGCGCCGGATAACATCTATCGCCTGCTCGACGGCACGGCCAACAAACAGACCGTGTTGCTGGTGAACGCGCGTCCGCAGATGGACGGCGCGCGGCGCATCGTCGTCGTGCCGATTGCCAACGAGCAGGGCCTGCGCACGCGCGCGTGGGTGGAGCAGAATCGCCGCACGGTGGAGAAGTTGTCGAACGGCCGGCTGGCCTATGTCTATCTGCCGAACACCGGGCAACCGGGCTACACGAGCTTCAACCGGTACTACTTCGCGCAGCAGGACAAACAAGGCGCGATCGTGGACGAGCGCTACAACGGCGGCGGCTCGGCGGCCGACTACATCATCGACGTGCTGCAGCGCGACTTCGACGGGTACTTCAACAACGTCGCGGGCGACCGGTATCCCTTCACCAGCCCCGCGGCCGGGATCTGGGGACCGAAGATCATGATCATCAACGAAATGGCCGGATCGGGCGGCGACCTGATGCCGTACATGTTCAAGCTGCGCAAGATCGGCACGCTGGTCGGCAAGCGCACCTGGGGCGGCCTCGTGCACACGGCCGACACGCCGACCTTCATCGATGGCGGCTCGATGATCGCGCCGCGCGGCGGCTTCTTCGACAAGAACGGCAAGTGGGCCGTCGAGAACGAAGGCGTGGCGCCGGACATCGACGTGGAGAACTGGCCGAAGGACGTGATCGCCGGCCATGACCCGCAACTCGAGAAGGCGGTCGAGGAAGGCCTGAAGGAGCTCAAGGCGCACCCGGTGAACCGGCTCACGAAGGAACCGGCGCCGCCCACCACGGGCAAGCGCAAGACCGGCGGGGGCGGCGGCAGCTAAGAGCAGGGCAAGATCAAGAGCGCTCACCATGAAGACCTGAAGGGCCATGAAGGAAAGGCTCT
>JAKALV010000404.1 GCA_021824055.1 Acidobacteriota bacterium | reverse complement strand
GGCTTGTCTTTCCGGTCCTGCCGCGCGTATCCGTAATACGGGATGACCGCCGTAATCCGCGACGCCGACGACCGGCGAAACGCGTCGATCATCACGCACATCTCCATGATGTGCTCGTCCACCGGGCTACAGGTCGGCTGCACGATGAACACATCGGTCCCGCGAATGTTCTCGTCGATTTGAAACGAGACTTCGCTGTCGGGAAAGCGATGCAGCCTCGCGCCGCCCAGGGGCAGATCGAGGTGCTCTGCAATCTCTTGTGCCAGCGCGGGATGCGCGCTGCCCGAGAATATCTTCAGTGGACCGTGAATCATCGGCGCAATCGGCCGGCACCCCGGGCAACGCTGGTTGGGGCGGAAGGATTCGAACCTTCGAATACGGGATCCAAAGTCCCGCGCCTTACCGCTTGGCCACGCCCCAAAATTGGCGACTCATCACCCACACGGTGATGTGTCCGGGTCCTGCCGCAAACACAAAAGTTTAGTCGACGCTGGCCCCTAATGTCCAATCCGGCGGCCCGCCTCCCGCCGAGAGAGGGTGCGGGTCACCAGCACCAGCCAGCCCGGACGCTGAAGGCGCTTGGCGGCGGCCGGCGCGGTGGACTCGCTGAACAGGCCGAAGACCGCCGACCCGCTACCGGTCATCGCCGCCACCGTGGCGCCTTCCCGATGGCACGCGTCGATCACGTCCAGAATTTCCGGGTGTCGGCGCGAGACGGGCGCTTCAAGGTCGTTGCAGAGCGCCAGCGGATCGTTGTCCCAGCCGACGCGCACCTCGCGCAACCGATTGACGGCGTGTTCGAGACGGCCGGCGGCGCGGTCTTCGTCCAGCCAGCGGTAGGCGTCTGCCGTGGCCACGCCAAACGACGGCTTCACGATCACCACGCCGAGCCGCGCCACGTCATCGACCGGATATAACTCGTCGCCGCGGCCGGTGCCGAGCGCCGTTCCGCCCGTCAGGAAGAATGGGACGTCGGCGCCCAGCCGGGCCGCCACGCGGCGAAGATCCCGCGGGGACTGACCGAGTTCCCACACGGTGTTCAGGGCGGTCAGCGCCGCGGCCGCATCGGCGCTGCCGCCACCCAGTCCCGCGTCGTGCGGAATCGACTTGTCCAGGCGCACGTGCGCGTCGCGCGGCACGCCCGCGCGGCCCGCGGCGGTCCATAACTCTCGCGCGGCCCGCCACACCAGGTTCGTCTCGTCGGCCGGCACACCCGGCGCGCGGCACGACAGCGCAAACGGTCCGCGCCGGGCCGATACGGTCAGCGTGTCCGAAAGTCCGATGGACTGCAGCAGCGTGCGCACGTCGTGAAACCCATCGCCCCGGGCCGGCCCCACGCGCAAGGTGAGGTTGATCTTCGCAGTGGGACGAACGATCACGGTGCGCATTATTTCATGGGCCCCAGGGCCCGAAGTTCGGCGAGCGTCATGGGCGACAGGCCCGGCGCCGTGTCGGGCGCGAAGACGCGCGGCGCGAGCGGCGCATTCACGAACACCTGCCCGATCGTCATCTCGAGACTGACAGCGACCGCGGCGCCAGAGCGGCTGGATATCCGCGCGATGCTCGGCCAGCGTCCCAGGAACTGCAGGTACTCGACCAGCAGGTCGGGCCGCTCGCCGGCGACAATCCGCCACGATGTCCCGTCCTTCCGGAGTCGCACGCGCCCTCCGCCGTCTTTGAGGGAAATGATCGTCGCGCCGTCAATCAGGACGCCATCAAGCGGCGTCTTCGCGGAGACACATCCCGACAGCAGATCCAGCCAGTCGGCCGGCGTGAGACGCAGGCCGATCAGCGCCTCGACGATGTCGGCGGCGGGCGCCACCAGCACGCGGCGATCGCGCGGCAGGGTGAGCGTGGCGCGGTCGGCGCGGCCCGCGAGGTTGAAGATCGGCGGCCCGGCGGGCGCGACCGCCAGCAGTTTGATCTCGCCGTTCCTGGTCATCGCGCCCTGCAGCGTGACGCGGCGCAATCGCTCGGCGCCCACGCTGCCGCTGACCCTGATCTCAGCGCTAAACGTCTGCGCACCCTTGCAGGCTTCGGTCGCGGTCGACCAGAGCTCGACCGCATCCGGCACGGGCACGCCGGCTCCTGCGGGAAAGACAATTCGCGCGGGCGCGCACGCGCCCACCAGGAGCAACAGCACCACCGTCGCCACTCGAGCGCTCGCCACCTACTTGGCCAGTTCCCGCGCGCGATCCCGCTTCCTGGTCACGGCCGCCACATCGATGCCGTCCCGATCGCCGGCCAGCGCGCGCGTGTAGGCCTCGGCGGCCTCGCGATATCGCTTCACGGCAAAGTAGCCGTCGCCCAGGTGGTCCTGGAGCAGCGACGCGGACGCCGCCGCTTTCGCGGCCCGCTCCAACGGCGGCACCGCCTCGGCGGCCTTTCCCTGTTTCAGGTACGCCCAACCCAGGCTGTCGAGGTACGACGGGTTCGTCGGATCAACAGCCAACGCGCGCGTGATGAACTTAACGGCCTCGTCGAGCTTCTGTCCGCGATCCGCCAGCATGTAGCCCAGCGCGTTGAGCGCCACATCGTCGGTCGCGTTGCGCGCGATCAACTCGCGGAGGATCGTTTCGGCGCGATCGAACTGCGCCAGTTCTTCGTAGGCATTCGCGAGCGTCATCCCGACAAACCCGACGACTTCATCGTTTGGGACGACCGGCGAGCGCCGGCTTTCGTACAGCGGCAGCAGCGTCTCCACCACGCCGGCAAAATCGTGCCGCGCCTCCCTGGCTTCCGCCAGCGCCAGCGCTCCGCGAGGA
>JAKALV010000403.1 GCA_021824055.1 Acidobacteriota bacterium | reverse complement strand
AGATTCACGCCCATGCTCCCTAACCACCCCGCCCCCCCTCCCGTCGAATGACACAGATGCAGGACGACGCCGCCGCCGTCGCGTTGGCGCGAGACGGCAACGAGGACGGATTCCGGATCCTTGTCGAGCGGCACAGCCGCCACGTCTTCCGCCTGGCCTGTCGCATGACGGGCCGGCCGGAGGACGCCGAGGATGTCGTCCAGGAGACCTTCATCCGGGCGTTCCGGCAATTGGGCCGGTTCGAGGCGCGGTCGAACTTCTCCACCTGGCTCTACCGGATCGCGTACAACTGCGCGATCGATTTCATCCGGGCCAGGCCGCATCGGGAAAGCGCGGAAGTGCGCGAAACGCTGGAAGCGATGAGCGATGTGGTCTCCACCCCCGACGCCCACGACATGGTCTACGCGGGCGAAATCAGCGAGCGCGTGCAGCAGGCGCTCGACGGGCTCAGTCCGAAAGAGCGCGCGGCCTTTCTGATGCGCCATTACCACGGCCATTCGATCGAAGAGATCGGCGCGTCGCTGGGGATGAAGACCAACGCGACGAAACACAGTATTTTCCGCGCGGTCAAGAAGATGAGAGTGGCCCTCGAGCCGTTTTCAAGGCAAAAGGCATAGGGAGCAATGGGACACCCACATATCAGCGAAGACGAACTCATTCTCCACTTCTACGGAGAGCTCGACGACGCGGCGGTTCGTGGCGACGCCCGTGGCGGAGCGGAAATAGTGGCGCACCTGGGCGAGTGTGGCGAGTGCCGCGACAACTGGGCGGCGTTGCAGCGCACGATGACGCTCGTGGACGGCGCCGAAACGTCCGAGGCGCCGGCGGATTTCGAGCGCGTGATGTGGGCGCGCGTGCAGCCGTTGCTGCCCAAACCGGCCGCGCGGCGCGCGTGGTGGTCGCCGCGCGTGTGGGCGCCGGTTGCGGGCCTGGCCGCCGTCATCGCTCTGGCGTTCATCGGCGGCCGGCTGTGGCCGCGCGTGGCGCCGCCACCCGCTCCGGCCGGCGCGCCCGCGGCCGCCGACGCGCGCACGACGCGCGAACGCGTGCTACTGTCGGCGCTCGGCGATCACTTCGAGCAGACCGAGAACCTGCTGGTGGAAATCAAGAACACGCCCGACGCGAAGCGCGTGGACCTCGGATTTGAACAGCAGACGGCGCGCGACCTGGTGGCCGCGGGCCGGCTGTATCGGGAAACCGCCGTGCAGAACGGCGACCTGGAATTGTCGTCCGTGCTCGAAGACCTTGAACGCGTGCTGGTCGATGTGGCCGGCAGCCCCGAACCCATGAACGCCCAGGACCTGAAATCGCTGCGCACCCGCATCGAGGACGACAACCTCCTCTTCAAGGTGCGCGCGCTCACGACCACCGTGCGGGAGCGTGAGCGAACCCTGTCAACCAAGAGTGTGAGGACCCTATGAAGAAGTTGTCGCTGTTTGCCATCCTGTCTCTGCTGGTGCCCGTGATCGCGGGCGCGCAAGTCAGACCTACGCCACCTGCGCCACCTGCCCCACCTGCCCCACCTGCACCACCCGCACCACCCGCGCCACCTGCGCCTGTGGTGATGCCGTCGCTCGCTGGCGCGTTCACGATCGATACGCAACTGCTGGAGGAACGCGCCCGCGAGATGAGCGAGCACGCGCTCCGTCAGACCGAGCAGCTGCGCCTGAACCAGGATCAGATCCGCGCCTTCGCCGATCGCGCCCGGGCGGAAGCGGAGCTCGTGCGCCCGATGATCTGGAACGGCGATTTCGAGTTCGGCCAGAACTTCGCGCAGACCTGGAGCTCGAGCGACAGCGAGCGCAGCGCCTACGACCGCGGTCAGAGCGCGCTCTCGCAGCGCCAGTACGAAACCGCGATCACGCGCTTCGATCAGGCGATCGCGGCCAAGGGCACGCGCACCGACGGCGCGCTCTACTGGAAGGCCTTCGCCCAGTTCAAGCTCGGCCGGTCGGCCGACGCCAACGCGACGCTGGCGGAATTGCAGAAGTCATTCAAGGAGAGCAAATACCTGTCCGACGCCCGCGTGCTCGAGGCGGAAATCAAGCGGATGGCCGGGCAGGCCGCGCGCCCCGAGAACGAGGACGATGAAGATCTGAAGCTGCTGGCGCTGCAGGGCCTGATCAACTCGGATCCGGAACGCGCGATCCCGCTCGTGCAGGGCGTGCTCTCGTCCGCCGGGTCGCTCAAGCTGAAGGACCGCGCGCTCTACGTGCTGGCGCTCAGCAACTCCGCGCAGGCGCACACGATCCTCGTGTCGATCGCCAAGAGCGGCACGCCGGACCTGCAGGCCCGCGCCGTGAACTACCTCGGCATCAATCGCGGCCGCACCGGCGGCAAGACCACGATTGCCGAGCTCGTGGACATCTACAACGCGTCGCAGAACGACGCCGTCAAGCGCAGCGTGATCGGCGCCATCGGTTCGACGAGCGGCATGAACAGCTACATGTACGCGATCGCGTCGACCGGACAGAACGTGACCGCCGTGAGCAGCGCGATGGCCGCGCGTGACGCCGCGAATCGCTCGGACGCGGCGGCCGTCAACACCGAAGGCCAAACGGCGCTTTGGACGATCTACCAGCGCGAGTCCAACAAGGACCTCAAAGGGCAGATCCTGAGCACCCTGGGCGCGATGGGCGCCTACGAGCGCGTGATCGAAGTGGTGAAGTCGGAGAAGGACGCCGACATCCGCAACCGCGCGATTCGCAGCCTGGGCAACATGCGCTCCGAGAAGTCGGGCGCGGCGCTGGCCACGGTCTATCCGACGCTG
>JAKALV010000078.1 GCA_021824055.1 Acidobacteriota bacterium | reverse complement strand
CACGGCGGGCAGCGGACGGGACGCCACGGTCGAGGTGCTTCGTCATTCACGCGGCCGGACGGACGCGGACGCCCGCCTCGGACTGGAACGTGTCACGGTCAACCAGCAGGTCACCGGCACGCGCGCGACGGTCAGGGCCGACTATCCGAACGAACGGCCGTCGGTCTACAGCGTGCGGGTGGATATGATCGTCTCCGCGCCGGCCGGCACGCGCCTGGTGATCAACAGTCTGTCGGGCGGCATCAAGGTCACCGGCATTCAGGGGGAGCTGGCCGCGAATACCATGAGCGGCGACGTCGCGTTGCGCAACGTCGGGACCGTGTCCGAGGCGAAGACCGCGTCGGGTGACGTCAGCATCATCGGGGCGGCCGGGGACGGATCGCTCGACGCCGGAACGTTGAGCGGCGATGTCACGCTGCAACAGGTCAAAGCGCGCAGCGTGCATGCCAGCACGGTCAGCGGCAGCGTGACGGCCCGCGACGTGACGAGCGAAACCACGACGCTCGTGTCGATGTCCGGCGACGCCGTGTTTTCGGGTGAGTTAACGCGAAATGGCCGCTATGAGCTTACGAGCCACGCGGGCGATGTGCGCTTCACGCCGTCCGGGAGCGTGGGCTTCACGCTGATGGCCAGTTCGTTCAGCGGCGACATCAGCTCCTCGCTGCCGCTGCAAAGCAGCGGCACGCGAACGCGCCGCCGCTCGCTGACGGGCAAGGTTGGTGACGGCAGCGCCACGGTGACGCTTCAGACGTTCAACGGCGATATTACGATCGGAACGCAGAAGAAGTAGACACGGTCGCTACTTGGCGACCGTGAGGTGGATCAGGTACTGGGCGCCGCCGCGATTGACCCACACGCGGATGTAGTCGTTGCCCTTCAACAATTCCACCCGGGCCGTGCCGGCGGCCGGCGGCGTTTCCTTCTTGGCCATGTCCTTCAGCGCGTCCTTCGAGAGCACCGTGGCCATCTCGCGGCCCTTGACGGCGCCACCCTGGACGAACTCGATCCAGCGCGACTCATCGGCGGACTGGCCGACCACTGCCGCCGGCATTTCGTCCGACACCCGCAACATGTACGTGCCGGCCGCCAGGGGCTTGCCGTCGGCCATGACCTGATGGGCGATCTTCACCGAACCGAGTGACGTCGCCTTCTTCGCGGCGCCGCTCATGGTCTGCGCGCCAGCCACCATCACGCACACGGACGCGAAGCTCGCCAGCACAGCACCAAATCGTCTCTGATTCATGTTGAGGCTCCTTTTGCCCGCCGGCCACTGACGCGCCGGCGCATGTCAATTATACGACGCTAAATCGCCATCAGATCAAATTGCTCGTGGTGCAGCTGCTCGTCGGATCGTACCGTGACCGGCCGGCCGACGGCCGTCTCGAGCTCCTTGAACAGTTCGCGCTCCTCGTCCTTGAACGCGCGCGCGATTTCCGGGTTCACGCGCAGCACGAGGCTGTAGCCGTCGAGCTCCGCGCTGACCTTCTTCACTTCCGTCAGGATGTCGTAACAGATCGTGGCGCTCGCCTTGATCGCGCCGGTGCCTGCGCAGTACGGACACGGCTCGGTCAACTGCCGCTCGAGACTGCTCTTCACGCGCTTGCGCGTGATGATGATCAGGCCGAAATCGGACACCTGGACGGCCTTCGACGGCGCGCGATCGCGCCGGAGCTCCTGCTCGATCGCCTGGAAGACTTTCTGGCGGTTCTTCTTTTCTTCCATGTCGATGAAGTCGAGCACGATGATGCCGCCCAGATCGCGCAACCGGATCTGCCGGATGATCTCTTTGGCGGCCTCGAGGTTGGTCTTGACGATCGTGTCTTCGAGTCGCCCCGCGGACTTCTTGCCCACGTAGCGGCCCGTGTTCACGTCGATGGCGACCAGGGCTTCGGTCTGGTTGACCACGATGTAGCCGCCGGACTTGAGCCAGACCTTGCTGCGCAGCGCCTTGTCGACTTCGCCCTGCACGCCGTACTCGTCGAAGATCGGGTAGTCCTTCGTGTAGAGCTTCACGCGCGCCAGCAGCGCCGGCATGATGCGCCCCACCAGCGTCTGCACGCGCCGGAACTCCGCTTCATCGTCGATACGGATGGCGCTGAACTGCTCGGTCAGCAGATCGCGCAGCAGCTTCGAGACCAGGCTGTCTTCACGGAACAGCACCGCGGGCGGACGGCCCGACTCGCGCTTCTTCTGAATGTCGGTCCAGATCTGATGGAAGTACGAAAGATCGGCGATCACATCTTCGTCCGACCGGTGCGACGCCGCGGTGCGAATGATGACGCCGCCGACCAACCCGTGCTCTTCCTTGAACTTCTGGACGATGCCGCGCAGCCGCTTCCGCTCGTCGCGCGAGTCGATCTTGCGCGACACGCCGATGTGCTCGACCGTCGGCATGTAGACCAGAAACCGGCCCGGCAGACTGATGTGCGACGTGATGCGCGCGCCCTTGGTGCCGAGCGGTTCCTTGACGACCTGCACGACGACTTCCTGGCCTTCCTTCAGGAGTTCCTCGATCTTGGCCGTGGGGGCCGCCTGCTCGCGCCGGCGGTCGCTGCGCCGCGACTGGCCCGACGCGTGGGTCTGCGACTGCGTCTGCGCGGGGTTCGGCGACGTCTTGCCTTCCGCGTCGGTCAGAAGCGGCGCAGCCGCGGCGTTTTCGTCGGCGTCGATGATCGGCGTCGGCGGAATCGCCGGCTCCTCGTCCTCATCTTCCAGCTCGGCTTCCGAGGGGCTGATGACGTCGGTGACGTACAGAAACGCGTCGCGCTCCAGTCCGAGATTGACGAAGGCCGACTGCATGCCGGGCAACACCTTGGACACGCGGCCCTTGTAGATGTTGCCGACGACGCCGCGCGAGTGTTCGCGCTCGATGAAGATTTCCGTGACCAGATCGTCCTCGAGAATCGCCACACGGGTTTCGTGCGGCGTCGAGGAAATAACCATTTCCTTTGTCATTATTCCTGGAAGTTCGCTTGACAGGCCGTGGCGGGACCGCAGGTCCCACGCTGCCACAACCTGTCAAGCGACTTCCCTCCGCTAATTAGTGAACCGCCGCATCCGCACGTTGAGGATGAGGCCGAAACCGGCAAGCGTCGCCATCAGCGACGACCCGCCATAGCTCATGAGTGGCAGCGTCAGGCCCTTCACAGGCGCCAGCCCCGCTGACATGGTTATGTTGTACACCACTTGAAACGAAAAGCCGGACAGTATCCCGATCACGAGGTACGCGCCGAGGCGATCCTTCGCCAGTTTGGCCGCTTCGAGTCCCCGCAGGATCACAAACAAATACAGCAGGAGCGCGACCAGGACGCCGGCGAAACCGTGCTCCTCGGCCAGCGCCGAAAAGACGAAGTCGTTGTGCGCCTCCGGAAGAAACCCGTAGCCGCCTGCCTGGGTCGCGCCGCCGAACCCCTTGCCGAACAGTCCACCCGAGCCCACCGTGATCCGCGCCTGCAGCTGCTGGTAGCTGTCGCCGCGCGGATCGAGTTCCGGGTTCACGAACGTCTGAATCCGCCCGCGCTGGTAGTCCGTGAGGACGAACTTGTACGCCACCGGCGAGAGCAGCAGGCCGACCATCGCCGCGACCACCAGCCACTTCATCCGCATGCCGCCGATGAACGCCATGCCCAGAAACACGGGGATCAACGTGGCCGCGGTGCCCAGATCGGGCTGCCGCATGATCAACAGCAGCGGCACCGCCAGAAACACGCCGCCGATCGCAATGTCGCGCATCGATCGGCTCAACCGCTGCGCGCCGGCGAAGTAGGCCGCGAGCACCATCGCCACCGCCACGCGGGCAAATTCGCTCGGCTGGAAATCCAGGCCGCCGAGCGGAATCCAGCGGCGCGAGCCGTTGCGCACCACGCCGAAGAACGCCACGTAGACCAACAGGGCGATCAGCGCGCCGTAGAAGATCAGCGAGCGCTGCGTCAGCGACCGGTAGTCGATCAGCAGGCACACGACGAACACGCCGAGGCTGATCCCCACGGCGTAGAGTTGCTTCCAGAACTCGCGGCCCGGCGCCTGGTGCACAAAATCCCATTTGGCGCTGTAGATCGACGCCAGGCCGATCGCCATCAGCGCGACCAACGCGGCCACGCACGCCCAATCGAGATGCGGCAGGATGCGGCGGTCGACGATCATCCGCCTACGCGGCCTCCGGCCGCTTCGGCGAGACGGGCTCGACCCGCGCGGCCCTCGCCTTCGCGCGCTCCGCCGGCCCCACGGGTTCGCCCGTCGGTTGCGCGGCCCTGGGTCGCCGTAGCCGGCGTACCGATCTTCTGCAGCGCCGGCGGAGGCGGCAGCACGGGCAGGGGCTTGCCGTCCCGCTTGTCGAAATAGGTCTCGATCACATGGCGCGCGATCGTCGCGGCATTCGAGCCATGCACGCCATGCTCGGCGAAGATGATGCCGGAAATCTCGGGATTGTCGCGCGGCGCAAAAAACACGAAGAAGCCGTGATCGCGCAGATCCATGTTCGTCTTGCCCTGCGCCGCCTTCTTGCCCTCGTTGGAGATCACCTGCGACGTGCCGGTCTTGCCCGCGACGTCGCGTCCGGCGATGCGCGCGTTGTACCCGGTGCCCGCGCCGTTGACGACCCTCCACAATCCGTCGCGAATCGCCTGGAGGTTGTCGGGCTTGATGAAGAAGGTCGAGCGCGGCGGCGCGGCGCCCGCCGGAATCCAGCCATCGCCTTTGTCGACCGCCTTGAGAATGTGCGGCGTGATCAGCGTGCCGCCGTTGGCGACGGTCGACACCATCGTCGCCAGCGCCAGGGGGGTCACCGAGACCGCGCCCTGACCGATGGCCACGGAGATCGTCTCTCCCGGGTACCACGGCGACTTGCGGACGTTGTTGGCCCACTCGGTCGACGGCACGAGGCTGTCGCGCTCGCCGGGCAGATCCACGCCGGTCTTGCCCGTGAGCCCCATCTTCTCGGCGTACGCATGGATCGTGTCGATCTTCATCTTGGAGCCGAGCGTGTAGAAGAACACGTTGCACGACACTTCGAGCGCCTTGCGCACGTCGGTCACGCCGTGCCCGGCCCCGTCCAGTCGGCTGCACTTGAATCGGCGTCCGCCGAAGTCGTAGTACCCGGGGCAATTCACGGTGGTGTCCGGCGTGATTACTCCTTCTTCGAGCGCCGCGGTCGCCATCAGGATCTTGAACGACGAGCCCGGCGAATACGTGCCCTGGATCACGCGGTCCGTGAACGGCTTCAGTGGATCGTTGAACAACCGGTTCAACGAGGCGCTGTCGAGACCGCTCGCAAACGCGTTCGGGTCGTAGCTCGGCAGGCTGGTGAGCGCCAGAATCTCGCCGGTGCGCGGATCGAGCACGGCGCCGGCGCCGGAATACCCGGAGTATCGGAACGCATCCTCCATGGCCTTCTGCAGATCGAGATCCACCGTCAGCTGGAGGCGATCGCCGTCGACCGGGTCCTGCTCGCCGAGCTTCTCGATCTCGCGGCCGCGGCTGTTGACCGCCACCGTCCGAATGCCGTCGGTGCCCTTCAGCAGCGTGTTGTAGGTCCGCTCGAGGCCGGCCTGACCGACCATCGCGCCGAGTTCCAGCCCGGCAAACTCCGGCCGCTGCAGCTGCGCTTCCTGGATCTCTCCGACATAGCCGAACAGGTGCGCGGCCACGCCGCCCTCGGGATACTCGCGCGTGGGCAGCTGCTGGACGACAATTTCTGGCAAGTCCACCTGCCGCGCCGTGACGGCGGCCACCTGGGCCAGCGTGGCGTGTTCGATGATGGGGATCGGACGGTAAAGCGGATCGCGGCGTTTCTTCGCGTTGGCCACGATGTCCGCGATGCGCGCTTCGTCAACGCCGGTGGCGGCCGCCACCCGGCGCACCGCGTCGTTCACGTTGGCGCTCTGCTCGCGCACGAACGCGATCGTGAACGAGTAGGTGTTGCGCACCAGCACCTTGCCATTGCGGTCGTACAGAATCCCGCGCGGGGCACGCAGCGGCATCGTCCGCAGGTGCTGGCGCTCGGCCAGCTGCTCGTACCGCTGGTGCTCGACGACCTGGAAGATCCAGAACGCCACGGCGATGACCGCGAACACGACAATCGTGGCCACGCGCAGCACGACGAGCCGCAGCGCGAAGCTCTGACGATCCTCGAAGTTGGCAGAGGTCAACATTCAATCACCACCGGCGCGTGCGGAACGACGCGCGCTGCAACGGCCGGCGCCTGATCATCGCCGGCACCGACTCGGCCCCCTGAAACACGAGGAAGGCCACCAGAGCGTTCAGCGCGGTTTCCGTCAGCATACCGGTCCACGAGACCTCGGGCCAACTGAGATCGATCAGCCCCCGCAGGGCCAGCACGACCACGCGTGCGGCGACCGTGGCACCGGCCACGAGCAGCATCCGCGGCACCGGCCGCGTCACGATGAACTGCGACCCGATCACGCCGGCCGCAAACCCCACGATCGTCTTGGCAAGGCCACCGACGCCCACGGTGGTTCCCCCGAGCGCATCCTGCAGCAACCCGCCGATTGTGCCCCCCACCGCCCCCGCCGTGGGCCCCCAGCGCAGGGCCACGAACACCACGGCCACGAGCACCAGGTCAAACACCCAGCGTCCGCCCACCGTGAAGCGCGCCAGGGTCATTTGCAGCGCCACTGCCACGGCGATCACGGCCACCACTGCGGCGCTCTTCACTGGCCGCCCCCCGTGCCGGCGCCGTGCGGGGCATCGAGCAGCACGAGCACCATCTCCAGACGCGAAAAGTTCGCGGCCGGACGAATGGCGATGAGCTTGTGCATGGTGCTGCCCCGCTCGACCTTCACGACCTCGCCGATGGCAAACCCCGGTGGAAAGACCCCGTCCTGTCCCGACGTCAGGACGCGGTCGCCCACTTTGACGTCGTAGCTGTTCGGAACGTACTGCATATGGAGCGGCGGATCGCCGCCGCCCCCCGCCACCACGCCGAAGGCATTCGCGCGTTCGAGCAGCGCGCCCGCGGCGGCGCCGCGGCCGATCAGCAGCTGGACGCGCGCGGCATGCGGCAGCGGCTCGCCCATCACGCGCCCGACGATGCCGCCAGTGGCGATCACGCCGAGATCGGCGCGGATGCCGTCTAAGCTGCCACGGTCAATCGTGATCGTCAGCGAGTCGGGCGCGGGGTCCCCGGCGATGACCCTCGCGGCCAGCGTGTGCTGCGGCACCGACGTCTGCAGGCGCAGCATCGCCTCCAGCGATCGGGCCTGGCTGGCCAGGGCCTGCTCCTCCTGCAGACGGCCCTCGAGTCGGGTGATCTCGGCGCGCAGCGCGACGTTTTCCGACACGACGCCATGGAGCGCCACATAGCGATTCCACAGCGATCCGAGGCCGCCTGTGACCGCGGCGGCTCCGCGCTGCACACCGGCAAACGCCGCAAAGGCCACGTGTTCGATCAGGGGCATGCCGGACTTCGACTGCACCTGCGCGGAGATCAGCAGCACGTGGCCGAGGCTGACGAGCAGGAAGAAGTAGGTCGTCCGGCGGCGGATGTCGATCAATCCAACGAGATCTTTCTCAGCAGTTCGAAGTTCGCGAGCATCTTGCCGGCGCCGAGCACGACGGTCGACAACGGGTCTTCCGCCATCGCCACGGGCAGTCCGGTTTCCTCGCGCAGACGCTTGTCCAGATTCTTCAAGAGCGACCCGCCGCCGGTGAGCACGATGCCGCGGTCGACGATGTCGGCCGACAGCTCGGGCGGCGTGCGCTCGAGCGCCACGCGCACGGCGTCCACGATGACGTTGACCGTTTCGGCCAGCGACTCGCGGATCTCCTCGTCGGTGATGGTGATCGTCTTCGGCACGCCTTCGATCAGATGGCGCCCCTTGATCTCCATCGTCATCCGCTCATCGAGCGGAAACGCGGAGCCGAGTTCCATCTTGATCTGCTCGGACGTGCGCTCGCCGATCAGCAGGTTGTAGGTCTTCTTGATGTACTGGATGATCGCCTCGTCCATCTCGTTCCCCGCGACGCGGATCGCCTTGCTGTAGACGATGCCCGCCAGCGAGATGACGGCGATGTCGGTGGTGCCGCCGCCGATGTCGACGACCATGTTGCCGGACGCTTCCTCGATGGGCATGCCGGCGCCGATCGCGGCGGCCATCGCTTCCTCCACCAGATACACTTCACTCGCCTTGGCGCGGTACGCGCTGTCCTTGACCGCGCGCTTTTCGACCTGCGTGATCTCCGACGGCACGCCGATGACGATCCGGGGCCGCACCCACATCGTGCGGTTGTGGGCCTTCTTGATGAAGTGCGCGAGCATCTTCTCGGTCACTTCGAAGTCGGCGATGACGCCGTCCTTCATCGGCTTGATCGCGACGATGTTGCCCGGCGTGCGGCCGAGCATCTCCTTCGCTTCGCGGCCCACGGCCTCGATGCGGCCCGTCACCTTGTTGATCGCGACGATCGACGGCTCGTTGACGACAATGCCCTTGCCACGGGCGTACACACAGGTGTTGGCGGTGCCCAAGTCGATCGCAAGATCGCTCGAAAACAGGGAAAACAGCGACCGGAAATTCAACGTACGCCCTCTTCTTCCTTCGCAGGATCTCGCTTGACCACATCGCCCGGGGCCACACGCGGCTCGCTCGTCGCGTGCCGTCGTGCGGCCATGTGAATGCCGTTCTTGCCTTCTTCCTTCACCCGGTACATCGCCGTGTCGGCGGCTTCCAGCAGCCCTTCCGCTGTATCGGCCGCTTCGGGCATCGTCGCCACCCCGATCGACGCCGTCAGCCGGCTGCCCGGCCCGCGGTCGGCCAGGAACACGTGCCGGGCGATGCGGTCGCGCAGGCGGTTGGCCACGGCCAACGCGCCGTCCGGAGCGGTCTCGGGCAGCACCAGCGAAAATTCGTCGCCGCCGTACCGCGCCACGATGTCCGTTTCGCGCGCGCTGCCGCGAATCACGGCGGCCGCCTCGACGAGCGCCCGGCTGCCGAGCAAGTGCCCGTGCGCGTCATTGATGCGCTTGAATCCGTCCAGGTCCACGAACAGCAACGACAACGGCCGTTGACTCCGCATCGCGCGCTTCGTTTCCTTGCGCAACACCTCGTGCAAATACCGCGAGTTGTAGAGTTGCGTCAGATCGTCGGTCACCGACAGCGCTTCGGCGCGCGCCACGCGCAGCGCGTGCGCCAGCGCGAACCCCGCCGGTTCGAGCAGGCGCGTCATGGCCCGGCGGAAGACCGGCGAGAACTTCGGCACGCGCCGGGCGCGGCCGTGGTCGATGCCGACGAGCACGCCGACCACCGCGCCGTGCGCCACGATCGGCCATCCCATCGCCGCGGCCTCCACATGCTCGCCGATCCGGGTGTCGGCCGCCAATCGCGCCGACACAAACGGATGCTCGCGCTGCGCGACGACGTCGGCCACCGCTTCCGCGGGCGCGCGCATCGCAGCGTCCTGCGGCCGCCCGGCCAAAAACCGCACGCTGCCGTCCGACTCCACGGCGACCACCGACCATGACGCCATCGGCAGCCACTCGGACATCCGCGTGGACAGCGCGGACGCCACCATCGCCGGGTCCGTGGACATGTTCAGCATGCGCATCATGTCGACAATCACATCCGCGCGCGCCGCGTGCGCCGCGAGCGGCTCCGCCCCGCTCTGGATCCGGTCCGCGAGATCGTGCAGGCCCGGCAGTCCCAGCGCGCGTTCCACCTCGGCCAGCCGCAACGGCACGCTCAGGTGATGCCGAAAGCCCACGGCGCGCGACAAATCGGCGACGGGCCTCGCGCCCTCGCCAAATGACGCCGCCGGCGCGCCCGACAACACGCGCGACAACCGCCGACGATCAACGTCGTCGTCGGGGCCGAGTTCCCATAGCACGCCGGTGGCATTGGACGGCACGCGCAACACGGCGGACTGCGGGAGCACCTTCATCCGCAGATGGCCCGCCCGGCGCAATGGGGCCAAGTACCGCAACACTTCGCGGCTTCTATGGAATACCGCGAGCGTCAGTGCTCTGGGCATCGTGATAAACCGCGCAACTATATCACGCTCAACCCCTGTTTTTCCTGATACTTGCGGGATTCCATGACATAATCGCGGTTTCGTCTGCCGACTGTTGCAGACACGGAGAGACCTTCGATGACAATGCTCGATAACATGCGCCGCCACAAAGCCTGGCTCAAGTGGAGCCTGGGCCTGGTCGTGGTGACGTTTGTCCTCTTGTACGTTCCCAGCTTCCTGCAGACGGGCGGCCCGTCTGCCAACGACACCATCGCGACCGTTGACGGCCGCGTCGTCAAGGCCGGCGATTTCCGCACGATGTACGCGCAGCAGGTGGACGCGTACCGCCAGGCCTACGGCGCCAACCTGAACGACCAGTTGCTCAAGCAGCTCGGCATCGAGCAGCGGCTGATCCAGCAGATGATCGACGAAGAGGCGGTGCTCGCCGAGGCCAAGCGCCTCGGCCTGAGCGTCACGGACGCGGAAGTGGAAGCGCGCCTCATCCGGCTGCCGGCCCTCCAGGAGAACGGCGTGTTCGTCGGCTACGACCGCTACCGCCAGATGCTCGACATGCAGCGTCCGCCGCTCACGGCGCCCCAATTCGAGGATCAGTTGCGCCGCACGCTCCTGGCCGAGAAGGTGCAGGCCGCGGTGACCGGCTGGGTCCGCGTGTCCGATGCCGACGTGGAAAAGGAATACCGCTCGAAGAACGAGAAGGTCAAGCTGGAGCTCGCCGTGTTCAACGCCGCCCAGTTCCGCAGCGGCATCCAGCCGACCGACGCGGAGCTGCAGGCCCAGTTCACCGCGCATCCGGACCTGTATCAGATCGGCGAACGCCGCCGCGTGCGCTTCCTGTCGATCGACGCCCAGTCGCTACGCTCCAAGGTCACCGTGACCGACGCCGAAATCCAGGCCCAGTACCAGGCGAACATCGCCACCTACTCCACACCCGAGCAGGTGCACGTGCGTCACATTCTCTTCAAGACCGAGGGCAAGGATGACGCCAAGGTCAAGGCCGCGGCCGAAGCCGTGCTGGCCAAGGCCAAGGCGCCGGGCGCGGATTTCGCCAAGCTGGCCACGCAGTACTCCGAAGACGAGGGCAGCAAGGACAAGGGCGGCGAGTACGACTTCTTCGGCAAGGGCACGATGGTGAAGGAGTTCGAGGACGCGGCGTGGGCGTTGCAGCCCAACGAGATCTCCGGTCTCGTCAAGACGCAGTTCGGGTACCACATCATCAAGATGCTCGAGAAGCGGCCGGCCTCCGTCAAGCCGCTCGACGAGGTGAAGGCGCAGATCGACGACCAGCTCCGCTGGCAGAAGGCGCAGGCCGAAGCCCAGAAGATCAACGACGAGATTGCGCCGTCGATCAAGACGCCGGCCGATCTCGACCGGATCGCGCAGGCGCGTTCGCTGGTGGTGGGCGACTCCGGCCTCTTCACGCGTGACGAGCCGCTGGCCGGTCTCGGCTTCGTGCCCGCCGTATCCGCAGAAGCCTTCGCCATGAAGCAGGGCGCGGTGAGCGGCTCACTGAAGACCGACCGCGGGTTTGCCTTCATCACCTTGACCGAAGTGCAGGCGCCGCACGCGCCGAAGCTCGACGAGGTCAAGGCCAAGGTGCAGGACGATGTCATCCGCGCGAAGGCGCTGGAACTGGCGCGCGCCAAGGCGCAGACGGTGTCGCAACAGGGGAAGACCAATTTCGCGGCGGCGGCCAAGGCGGCCGGCGTGGAGGTCAAGAAGACCGAGTTGATCGCGCGCGGCACGGCCCTGCCGGACGTCGGCGTCAGCGGCGTGATCGACCAGGCCGTCTTCGCGCTGAACCAGGGCGACGTCAGCGCGCCGATCACCACGGAGACGGCGGTCGTCGTCGCGCACGTCGTGGAGAAGCAGACCGGCACGCCCGAGGGCCTCGCGGCCGAGCGCGACAGCCTGCACGACCAGCTGCTGCAGCAGCGGCGCCAGGAGTTCTTCGCGGCGTACATGACCAAGGCGAAGACGAAGATGAAGATCGTGATCAACGAGGCGACGGTGAAGCAACTTATCGGTGGATAGACTTAAGGCAGAAGGCAGAAGGCAAAAGGCAGAAACAAGGCGGAAACAAAGTTAGAAACAAAGTCGGAAACGGAAGGGCAACGAAGACCGGAAACGAAGAGCGGAAAACAAAGTGGGAGACGCCGCTCCAACTTTGTTTTCCGCCTTTTGTTTCCGGTTTTCGCTTCTTGCTTCGCTCTCTACTTGTTTCTGCCTTTGTTTCTGCCTTGTTT